>JAKONB010000019.1 GCA_022702195.1 Beijerinckiaceae bacterium
TCTTCCTGATCCGCGCGCTCCAGGGCGCCGGCCTCACCGAGAAGGACGCCAAGCTCGTCCTGCTCCAGCACGCCGACGGGCGCACCGCCCTCGATCGCGGCGACGTCGATGCTTGGGCCGGCCTCGACCCGATGATGGCGGCGGCCGAGATCGAGAGCGGCGACGTGCTGTTCTTCCGGGACGCGGCGGCCAACACCTGGGGCGTGCTCGACGTGCGCGAGGATTTCGCCGCCGCGCATCCGGATCTCGTCCGGGTGGTGATCGCCGCCTACGAGCGGGCGCGGCTCTACGCACAGGCCCATCCGGCCGAGGTGCGGCAGGCCCTGGTGGCCGCCACCAAATTGCCCGAGGCGGTGATCGCCCGGCAATTGAGCCGGACCGACCTGACCCAGCCGGCGATCGGCCCGGTCCAGGCCAGGAGCATCGCCGCCGCCGGCCTCGCGCTGCAGCAGGCCGGCGTGATCCCCGCCGGGACCGATGTCGCCGCCGCCGTGGACGGGCTCATCGATCCACGCTTCGCCCCCGCCGCGCCGCGCTGAGAGGGCCGATGGCGCTTCTCGGGCTGAACGAGACGGCGCGACCGGCGGTGGAAAGCCCGTCGCCATCGGGGGCGCGGCGCGGGAGCGGGCCGGGCCGGATCCGGCGTCTCGTGTTGGGGCTGCTGCTTCCCCTCGTCTTGGCCCTGGGCTGGGAATGGGCCGTCCGGGCGGGGCTCGCCTCGGGGCGGCTGCTGCCGCCGCCGGGCCGCATTCTGGCCGCCCTCGCGGGTCTGGCGGCCTCGGGCGACCTGTGGGTCCATGTCCAGGCGACGCTCCTGCGCGTGGCGGCGGGGTTCGCCCTGGGGGCCAGCCTCGGCATCGGCGCGGGCGCGCTCACCGGCATCCTGCCGCTCGCCCGCCACCTGCTCGATCCGGGCCTGCAGGCACTGCGGGCGGTGCCGTCCCTGGCCTGGGTGCCGCTCTTCATCCTCTGGCTGGGCATCCTGGAGACGCCCAAGGTGGTGCTGATCGCTGTCGGCGTGTTCTTCCCGGTCTATGTCGGCGTGTCCGGCGCCATCGCCTCGGTGGACCGCAAGCTGGTGGAGGTCGGGCGCATCTTCCGGCTGTCGAAGCCGGCCCTGGCCCGCCGCATCCTGCTCCCGGCGATCCTGCCCGCCACCCTGGTGGCCCTGCGGACGGGTTTGGGCCTCGGCTTCCTGTTCGTGGTGGCGGCCGAGCTGATGGGCGCCTCCGAGGGGCTCGGCTACCTGCTGGTGGAGGGCCAGCAATTCGGGAAGCCCGATCAGATCCTGGCGGCGATCATCGCCTTCGCGCTCCTCGGCAAGGCCGCCGACACGCTCCTGGTGGTGCTGACGCAGCCGCTCCTGCGCTGGCAGGACGTGGCGCGCGACGTGCTGTAATCCGGCCTCGGCAGACGGGAACCCCAGGTGCTCACCTTTCAGGACGTCGCCAAGACCTACGCGGACGGGACGCGCGCCCTGGCGGGGATCACCCTGTCGGTGGCCCCGGGGGAGATCGTGGCGCTGATCGGCGGATCGGGCTGCGGCAAGACCACGGTCCTGCGCCTCGCCGCTGGCCTCGATCGCCCGAGCGCGGGCGTGATCCGCCTCGACGGCGAGACGATCGCCGAGCCGCATCCGGGCATCGGCCTGGTGTTCCAGGAGGCGCGGCTGCTGCCCTGGCTCACGGTCGCGGAGAATGTCGGCTTCGGCCTGCATCACCGGCCGGCGGCGGAGCGGCGCGCGCGCGTCGCCCGCGCCCTGGCGAGCGTGAATCTCGCCGAACAGGCGGGGCGCTGGCCGCGCGACCTCTCCGGCGGCCAGCAGCAGCGGGTGGCTATCGCCCGCGCCTTCGTGGCCGATCCGCGCGTGCTCCTCCTCGACGAACCCTTCTCCGCCCTCGACGCCGTCACCCGGGCGGACCTGCACCGCCACCTCCTGGCCCTGTGGGCGCAGGCCCGGCCGACGATCCTGCTCGTCACCCACGACGTCGCCGAGGCGGTGGCCCTGGCCGATCGGGCGATCGTGATGCGCCCGCGCCCCGGCCGGATCGACGCCGCGCTGACGATCACGCCGACCCGCCCGAGCGATCCGGAGGCGGGGCTCGCCGCGCGCTCGGCGCTCCGCGCCCGGCTGGAAGCCTCGCTCCGCGCCGCCCCATGATGTCACCCCTGGCGCCAAGCCTCGGCCCGCCAAGCCTCGGCACGCCAAGCCTCGGCACGCCAAGCCTAAGAGCGGCAAGCCTCAGCGCGGCGGGCGCCGGCCCGGATCGGGATTCTCCAGGGCGATCCGGATCAGGTCGGCGAGGGTGCGCACCCCGAGCTTCTGGCGCATGGCGGAGCAGATGTTGATCACGGTCTTATACTTCATCGACAACGTGTCGGCGATGGCCTGGTAGGACAGCCCGTCCTTCAGCAGGGACAGCACCAGGAACTCGCGCTCGCTGAGGGTGGACATCGGAACGTGCCGGTCCCCCGCATGCAGCATCGCCACCCGCACGGCGAGGTCGTGGTCGAGGTAGCTCCGGCCGAGGCGGATCGCGTCGAAGGCCTCGAGGAACGCGGTGGCGGGGGCGTCCTTCAGGATGTAGCCGATCGCTCCGCTCTCCAGCGCGCGGGCGACGATGGTGGGATCGTCGTGCATGCTGAAGGCGAGGATGTGGGTCCGGCTCTCCAGGGCGCGGATGCGCCGGATCAGCGAGAGACCCGAGATGCCCTGGTCGCCGAAGGTGAGGTCGGCGATGACGTTGGTCGGGCGCTGCCGGTAGAACACCCGGTAGGCATCGACGATGTTGGTGGATTCGTGGATCGTCGCGACGCCGGCATCCTCCATGAGGCGGCGAAAGCCGCGCAGGACCACCGGGTGATCGTCGACGATCAGGACGCTGGTCATCGGCCACCCCCGGCCCGGCCGCGCGGGACGCGGCGCATCAGCGGGTGTCCCGCGTGTCCGGGGCCTGCGCCGCGTAGCGCTCGGTGAGGCGGGCGAGGGCCTCGGTCCGGTCCGCGCCCTGGAGGCGGGTGTTGTAATAGTGCTGGCACATCTCGCCGTAGAGTTGCTTGCGACGGGTCCGGTCCGCCACGGCCTCGAGACCGTCGAGGAGGTCGGCATAGGATTCGGGCCGGCCGGATTCGGCCAGCATCTGTCCGAGCTGCACCGTGCGGTTGGCGACCATGCGGGGGTCTTCGATAAAGGCGGTCCTGGCCCGCGCAAGGCTGTGGCGCAAGTGCTCGCTGCGCGCCGCCACCCCGGAGGCGGGCTGGCCCGGCTCGCGGGCGGCGAGCCAGCGCGCCGGCTCCATCGCATCGGTATGCGAGAGCCATGTCGGCACGTCCGCGTCGGATTTCGTCGCCACGGTGGCGGAATCCTGCGCGGGCTCGCCACCGTCGCAGGCGGCGAGGGACAGGAGCCCGAGGACGAGAAGCGGTATGGTGCGTCCTGTGCCGCCGCCGCGCGATCGCCTCGGGGGGGCACCGTCGGAACCGGCCCCTCCTCTCAGCCTGGATGATCTCAGATGTCCCGCGACCGGCCCCCTCTCGTTCCAAGAGCGGGGGCCGGTCGCGGGCATCCCGTCTGTCGCGATGTCCGCGATGCGAAAGGGTAAGCCCTCTGCGGTCTCGCTACCTTCGGGCAGCCCGTCACGACCAGGGCGACCGCGTTGGCCCAGCAAAGCCCGTCTCTCCGGCGATGCGCTCCACCTCATCGCGCGCCCTCCTGCGGGATGACGAGGCTGCGCGGCCCCTCCGGCACCGTGATCCGCGCCGTCTCGCGCAGGGTGTCGAGGTCGATCACCGACACCGAATCCGAGAACCAGTTCGCCACGTAGGCCCGCTTGCCCGCGGTGGCGACCCCCTCGGGGTAGCGGCCCACCGGCACCACGGCCTGCACGGTCCCGGCCCGCGCGTCGAGCACCACCAGGGTGCCGCCCTGCTGGTTGCTGACGAGGAGGCGGCCCCCGTCCTCGCTCACGGCGACGCCGTAGGGCATCCCGCCCACCTTCAGGGTGGCGATGGTCCGCGTGTCGGCGGTGGCGACGACGCTCACGGTGCCGTCGCGGACATTGGCCACGTAGAGCCGCTCCTCGGCCGGGTCGAGGGCGAGCGCGAAGGGCGCCTCGCCCACCGGCACGGTGGCGATCCGCGCCATGCGCGTGGTGTCGATCACGCTGACCTGCCGGCTCTCCCGGTCGGCCACGTAGAGCCGGCCGCTCCGGTCGAGGACGAGGGCGGCCGGGTCCTTGCCCACCGCGACCTCGCCCGCGACGGTCCCGGTCTCGGCGGAGACGCGGATCACCCGGTTGCCCGACCAATCCCCGACGAAGAGGCTGCTTCCGTCGCGCGAGACCGCGAGGCCAAAGGGCTGGCCCGGCACGGACAGCGTGCGCAGCACCGATCCGGCCCTCCCATCCACCACGGTGATCTGCCGGGTGTCGGGATGGGTGAGGTAGAGGCGTCCCTCCGGGCCGGCCGCGATCTGGGCCGGAGTTCGGGCGACGGGGAGCGGCGCGCCGGGCGGCGCCGATCCCGAATCGAGGGCGACCATCGTCCCCGCCCCCTGGCTCGCCACGTAGATCGGCGAGGCGGGCGCGATGCCGGATCCGGCGAGCAGGACGACGAGGGCGAGGCCGCAGGGTGCGATCATGGGGCGGCCTGACCCGCGCCCTCGACCTTGGCCTTCAGCCCCTTGAGGCCGTCGGCGAAGTAGCGGTTCATGGCGACCTTGCCGGCCTCGTCGCTCAGCTCCTCCGGCGGCTCGTTGCCGGTATCGCCGCGATAGAAGCGGCCGAGCCACTCGACCTTGGAGCCGGCCCCGTCCGGGGAGACCGTGATGGTCGCCGTATAGGACGAGACCGGCAGCGCCTTCAGGTCGGGGTCGGAGAGGCGGTAGGAATAGCTGTGCGTGGTGGCGTTCAGCTCGTCGAGGCCCTCGTCGAGGGTGCCGCCGTTCTTCAGCGTCACCTTGCGCCGTGCATCCGCGCCGTTGCCCCCCGTGCCCTCGCTCTTGGCGACCTGCGGATGCCAGGCGTCGATCTTCGCGAAGGTGCCGAGCACCGCCCAGACCGCGTCGGGCTTGGCCGCGATGGTGATGCTCTGGTCGATCTTCTGGGGCGTCGGGCCATGGGCCAGCGCCGTGGTGGCCAGGAGAAGCAGGAACGCGGTCGAAGTCGCAAGACGCATGAATCAAGCCTTTTTCAAGTTTGGAAATCCGCGCCCGCGCGGGAGCAGCGGAGCCAGACGCGGCGACACGAACACCGCGATCAGGAGGAGGAGGGACGTCGCCCCGAGGAGGGGGCGCGGGTCGAACCGGCCGGGGAGCGGGCGCGGCGTGGCGGCTTCCAGGAGCGCGGGGCCGAGCCCCGACGGTCCGTCGAGATGCGCGTAGGCGAGGCCGGTCTCGACGCCGAGCCTGCGCAGATACGGTTCGCGCACGGAGGAGAGATGCTCGCTGCCGGTGGCGGCCGCCGCCCCGAAGGGGGCGTTGCGCGGGTTGTAGCCGTCCCGGCTCTCGGCATCGGCCGGGGGCGGTCCGAACCGGTTCTCCTGCTGCACGTCGCCCGCGCCGTAGAAGCCGATCTCGCGGCCCCGGTCGTTGTAGCGCGGGATCGGCGACAGGCCGTAGCCCCCGGCCCCGACGATCAGCCCGCGCACGGCGCCGGGCCGTCCCTCGAAAGCCGGGCCGCCGACGCTCGGCAGGGGCGGGGCCTCCTGCCCGTCGGTGACGAAGACCAGATCGGTGCCGAGTTCGGCCGCCATGGCGATGCTGCGGAACAGACCGGCGGCGATGCGGCTGTCGCCCTCCCAGGCCATGCGCCAGTCGATGGCCGACAGCGCCCCGTCGATGGGGGCGAAATCGGCGCAGGTCTCGATGGGGGCAAAGAGCAGGAACGGCCGGCGCTCGGTGAAGAGGCCGAGCGCCACGCGCGATCCGCAGGGCAGCGCGCCCACGAGATCGCGCAGGGCGGCCTTCGCGGTCTCGAGCCGGCTCGCCGGCTTCCCGTCCGCCCCCGCATAGTCGCGCACGTTCATGCTGCCGGTGATGTCGACGATCACCAGGATCGCCGCGCCGTCGCGCGTCAGGGCGAGCGGGCGCACCACGAAGGTCGCCGCCACCAGGACGAGCGCCGCCGCCAGCCCCCGGAATCGCCAGTCGTTCAGGTTGCGCCGGATCGCCGTCACGGCTCCCCCCGCGCCTGTCCGGGAATGTCGGTCCAGATCTTCTTCGGCTCGGCTTCGAGGGCGTCGCCGGTCTTGCGGTCGAATTCCGGAAAATCGCGCAGCAGGCGCGAGGCCACGTCGAGGTTGAACTTGGCGTCCCAGAAATCCGGGCGCTTCTGCAACGCCCGCCGGTATTCCTGACGCGCCAGGGTGATGCGCGGACCGGCGGGGTCGAGATCGCCCCGCTCAATATCGTCGAAGGCCCGGCGCAGATGCGCGTCGGCCAGGGCGTAGCGGGCCCGGGCGGCGCGGTCCGGGTCGCCGCGCCGCTCGAGGGCGTCGATCAGCGGCTCGATCTCCTCCGTGGCGCCGCGCCGGGCGAGATGCAGCACCCGGGCGAGCAGGAGCGGGGAGGGCGCCTCCACCGCCACCGCGATGTCGCGGCCCTCGGCGAGGGCGCGGATCGTGCCGTTGTCGCGCGACACCCTCCAGGCCTGGAGGCCGAGGCCCAGGGCCACGGCGAGGAACAGCACCGGCAGCAGGGCCAGCAGGTGCGGGCGCATGCGCGCCCATCCGAGCCGCAGGGAGAGGCCACGGAGCGCCGGTCGTCTGCCGGGCGTCGCCGCAGGGCGGGCCGGCCGGGTCATCGTCGTCATGCGGCGCGCCTCGTTGGGGCGGGGGCGGACTCCGCCGGGGCGACCGCCACGGCCTTCCGGCGCAGATCGACCTCCGCGAGCTTGCCCGCCACGAGCAGCAGCAGGCCGAACAGGCTCGCCCCGAAGGCGAGGCCGGACAGGTCCCGGCGCGGGCGCTGCTCGGTATAGGGAATCGGGTCGCGCTCCAGCCGCTCGATCTGGGCGATGGCGTCGGCCACCGCCTGGGCGCCCTCGGCCTCGAAGGCGCGGTAGGGCGTGCGCAGGCTCTTGAAGAACAGGTCGAGATGGCGCTCCGGTGCCGCCTGCGGCGTGTCCTCGCCCACCGGCTTGTCCGAGATCGACGGCGAGCCCTTGGTGCGCAGGAACAGCCAGTACAGGTTCGGCCGCAGGCGGGTGAAGGCGGCGCGCAGGGTCTCCTGCACCCGCGGGTCGATCACCGCCGCCCCGTCGGAGACCAGCAGCAGGGCGCGGGAGGTGGTGGGACTGGCCGCCCCGAACTGCGCCAGCCCCATGGCGAGGCCGCGCGCGATGTTGGTGTAGTCGAGGCCCGGCCGGTCGATGGCGGCGATGGCGGCGCGCACCGCCGCGTGCCGGTCGGTCATCGGCACCACCAGCATCGGCGCGGTGGAGAAGGCGGTGACGGCGAAAAGGTCGTGCGCGCGGCTGCCGACGAAATCCGCCAGCAGGCGCCGGGAGGCGGCGGCCTTCGATTCCTCGGCGCCCGAGGGCTGCCGTCCCGCGAAGGTCTCGTTCATGCTGCCCGAGCGGTCGATGAGGATCGACACCTGGGCGCCGATCCCGGTCCGGGTGATGGTCTCCCCCTGGCGGGAGGGGCCGGCCAGGGCGAGGACCAGACCGGCGATCGCCAGGAGGCCGGCGGCCCGCAGCACCCCGCCGATCCACCGCGACAGGCCATCGGCCGGCGCGGCATCGAGGGCCGCCACCGGGTTGCGCCGCTGGGCGGAGGCCAGCAGCGGCAGCAGCGCGAGCGGCAGCAGCCACAGCACCAGGGGATGGTCCACCGACAGGCGGGCGAGGGCCTCGCTCATGCGGCGCGCTCGGCCCGGGCGAGGCGCCCGGCGAGGGACGCGACCTCTCGCAACGAAACCGTCCGCTGGCCGGCTTCCGGTCCGGGTCCGAAGAAGGTCTGGCGCGAGGCGGCGAAGAAGCGGGCCAGGGCGTCGGCCTCGCGCCGGAAGGCGGGGCGGCGCGCCAGGACGGCGTCGAGATCGTCGGCCAGCACCCGGCGCCCGGCGGTGGAATCCATCGCCCGGTGGAGCGCCGTCAGGGCCTCGCCATAGGCGGACGCCGCGTCCGGCCGGCGGGCGAGCGCCCGGATGCGCCGGGCCGCGACCCCGAAGGGCCGGCTGCGGCGCGCGCCGAACGGCCACCAGGTCCGGTCGCGGGCGAGCCCCGCCAAGGCCAGGAGCGCCAGGAAGGCGGAGCCCGCCGCCCCCACGAGCAGCGGGCGCGGATCGCGCGGGCTCACCTGACCGTCGGGGCGCAGATAGCTGCGGGGATCCTCCCGGGCGGGGGGCTGGACCTCGCGCAGGGGCGAGATGTTGAACGACCAGGGCGGCACCTCGGCCCGGGCGGTGGTGGCGCCCCGGTCGGTTTCGTCCACCAGGGTGATGGTGAAGCCGGGGATCTCGAGGGCGCGGGCATCCAGGGCGGCGTAGAAAGTCTGGTAGGTGAGGTCGAGCCGGATGCGCCGCGCGTCGCCGGACGCCGCTTGCGTCACCGCGATGTCGCGCAGGTCGAGCCAGTAGGTCAGCGCGCCGGGCTGGGGCAGCGAGGGGATCTGGACCGTGAAGCCGGGCTCCACAACGAGATCCACCTGCGCCCGCACGAGGTCGCCGAGGAAGTAGCCGAACGGGCGCGGCGTGCGGATTTCCAGCGCGCGCACCTGCGCCTGGGCCGGGACGGAGGCTCCGACGAGCAGGATCACCAGAAGGGCAAAACCAGATCCGGTCGATCGCCCCGGACGTGACGCATACATCACCCCAACCCTCTCCTTCCGGGAGAGGGGACCCGCGTTCGATGCCCCGACGGAGTCTGTGGGCTGGTCCACGCGATCGGGCGTCGTGATGAGACGAGACAGCCAAGAACGGCGCATGAGCGGCCTCATGAACCGAGCAGGTGGCGGCTGACCGCGTCGGGGTCGAAATGCCCGGCGAGGCGGAACGGGGGGCGTCCATGGGCGGAGGCGATGCGCCTCAGCGTCTCGGTGCGCGCAGTCTCGCGGGCGATCCAGCGCCGGCGCAGGCTCGGGCGCATGAACACCAGGCGGCGCCCGGCGCCTTCGAGGTCGTCGAGCTCCATCAGGCCCCATTCGGGCAAGTCCGCGGATTCGGCGGAATCGGCGAGCAGCACCGGCACCAGATCGTGCGGGGCGAGCCCCGCGAAGGTCTCGGCGATCAGGGCTTCGGGCCAGCGGAAATCCGAGACGAGGAAGACGATCTTCGGCCGTCCCGCGAGGCGGCCGGCGGCCTGCGCCATCCCGTCGGCGCGCGGGTCGGTGCAGGCCGCCGCTTTCAGGCAGTCCGCGACGCGCGCCACCTGGCTGCGCGCGCGGCTCGCCGGCAGGACCGCGTCCTCCCGGATCGCGCCATCGCAGCCGAGCAGCCCGAAGGCGTCGCCGATCCGGGTGGCGGAGGCCGCGAGGCTGATGCAGAGGGCGCGGGCCAGCGTCATCCGGTCGGCTTCGCCAGAGAACAGCATGGAGGCGGAGAGGTCGAGGAGCGCCCAGACCTCGGTGGGCGTCCGGCTCTCGAACCGGCGCACGATGGTGCCCTCGAACGGGTCGCGCAGGGTGGCGCGCACGTCGATGCGCCTTGCATCCGGCATCCGCAGGAACGGAACCTGATCGCGAAACGTGCCGGGTCCGCCGGCGTCGCGGCCGCGATGGGCGCCGATGCGGGTGCCGGGCAGCCGCCCGCGCGGCCGGTAGACGATGTCGGGAAGCCCGCCCGCCTCCCTCATGGGGCCGGCACCGTCTCGAACACCGCCCGGCAGAGCTCGGGCACGATGGCGGCCCGGCGCATCTCGTAGATCGGCTCCAGGAACACCCGGTGGGCCATCACCTCGGGGAAGATCGCCCGGATGTCCTCGGGCACCAGCCAGTCGCGCCCCTCCAGCCAGGCGCGCACGCGGGCGGCGCGCACCAGGAAGGCGACGCCGCGCGGCGAGGCGCCCCCCTGAACGAGGGCGTCCATGTCGATGTCGGGCAGGCGGATGCCGGCTTGCGACGGGCGCACCAGCGCCTCCCACAGGTTGACCACGTAGGTCTCGATGGCCGGGCTCGCCTGGATGCCGTGCTGGATCGCGGCGGCGATCCCCGGCAGGGCGGCGTGGTCGAGGACCTCGCCGTCGATGGCGGCGATGAGCGCGTCGGTGTCGTGGAAGCGCGGATCGAACACCAGGGCGCGGCGCACCGCCGGGTCGCGGGGCGCCTCCAGGCCGATCTCCATGAGGAAGCGGTCGCGCGCGGCGGCCGGCAGTTCGAAGGTCTCCTCGCGCTCGACGCGGTTGCGGTCGGCGAAGACCTGGAGGTGGGGAAACCGGTACTCGCGGTTGAAGGCGGTGAGACTCCGCTCGGCCATCAGCCGCAGCAGCAGCGCGTGGACCTGCGGCCGGGCGCGGTTGATCTCGTTGAAGAAGAAGATCGCCAGATCCTCGGCCTGGCGCAGCACCGGACCGGGCTCCACCCGGGGCCGCCCGTCATCGGCCAGGTAGGTGTGGTAGACGAGGTCGGTGGGCATCATGTCCACGGTGCCCTCGACGCGCTCGTAGGCGCCCCCGAGGGCGCGGGCGACGGCGCGCAGCAGGGTGGTCTTGCCGACGCCGACATCGCCCTCGAGCAGCACGTGGCCCCGCGCGAACAGCGCGATGGTCAGGAGGCGGATCGCCCGGTCCTGGCCCAGCACCGCGCTGCCCACCGCCCGCTCGAACCGGCCGGCCGCCTCGCGCCAATCGGTGAGCATCGCATCGCTTGCGCGGATCTCGTTCATGGGGTTCGCCTTGGGGAACGACGGCCGCGATCCCGGACGGAGCGGATGCACCGCCCCCGGAATCGCGGTCGCCCGGAAGGCCGCTCAGGCGTGAGCGGCCGAGGACGTCAGTTCGCCGACAGCTTCGTGACGTCGTACTCGAACTTGCCGGTCTTCTTGGCGGCCTCGATGCGCTTCTTGTTGCGCTCCTCCATCGCCTTGATCGAATCGGCCTGCTTGCTGAGTTCCTTGGGGTCGTGCTTGGGGTCGTACTTCGTGCCGGCGATCTTGTCGGGGAAGCCGGGCTTGGGCTCCCAGCAATTGCCGGCCGCCTTGCACTTGGTGCCGTCATAGGCCAGCGCCGGAACCGCGAGCAGCGCGCCCGCACCGATCGCCAGTGCCGTGATGAGTGTCCGCATGGTCGTCTCCTCGGTTGATCGTTGTTGCGGCGATGAGCCGTGGGTGGTTCACGAGCCGGCGCCGCGGGGCGTTCCGCGGCGCGGCGCGGCTTCCTCGGACGCTATTCCGCCAGCGGGGGGCACTGGCCTTTGACGTCCGGGGGGAAGGTCTCGCCCTGCTTGTAGGGCTTGTAAGTCTTCTTCTGCGCGTCGTTGAGCCAGACGGCATCCTGGACCGGCCCGGTATAGAGGTGCCGGATCCAGGCGATGACCTGGAGCATCTCGTCGGGGGTCAGGTTCTCGTTGTGCGGCCCCATCATGCCGTTGGCGCCGCCGAAGATGGTCGAGAACAGGCCGGTATCCTCGGTGTTGGCCGGGTAGGTCCAATAATTGTCGTTGAGGCCCGGTCCCAGCTTGCCCTCGGCCAGGTGGCCGTGACAGCCGGAGCAGGAGGTCGCGAACAGCGACTCGCCGTTGCGCAGGCACGACTTGTCGTCGATGTAGATGTTCTTGCCGGTCTGGAAGAATTCCTTCACCGCGGCCGTGTCGCGGCCGCCTTCCTTGCCCTCTGCGGTGTTGAGCTGCTCGCCCGTGACGGTGTTGCGGAAGACGAAACCGGTCTGC
>JAKONB010000551.1 GCA_022702195.1 Beijerinckiaceae bacterium
CTGGAAGGAGGGGCGCGATCCCTCGGCCAGTTTCGACACGAAGACCTACGAGGCGACCTATGCGGACGTGAAGGCGGCGGGCATCGATCCGATGCTGCATTACCTCCAGTCCGGCGCTCTGGAAGGCCGCAGCGCCTTCGCGGACGGGCATTTTGGATAACCTGACGTCGCTCCGCTGGCGTTGATGCGGGTTGGGCGACTTCTCTTTGGCAGGCTGCTGAAAAGGCCCATCGTGATAGATCAATTATCTCCAGGTTGCGGCCCTTCCAGGAAACGCAAGAGCAGCTGCTCCTTCCGGAAGAGCTGGTCGGAGTGTTGCACGACCTTACCGATCAGCCGAGGGAAACCGTTCTTCTCCACGTCAGGATTTTTTCCAGCAGCCTGTTGGGACGCACGCGCCGCCGGCAACTCGCCCATCTGCGTGGGATAGGGCGGAGGCCGCATCTCGCACTTCGCCGACCACGCCCGCTCCGGCGCGACAGCCCGGCGGCGTTACCGTCGCTGCGGGCCTGGCAGAAGCTGCCCGGCCCCCGGCCCCACAGGCTCACCACCCGCGTGTCCACCACCCGGGCCGGTACCGCGACCGCGGCGGCCGGCCTCCACGCACCCGGAGATCTTGGGGCGCGTCCAAAGTCCGACGTAGATCCCCCTCACGGCGACTCCCATCCTGCCGATGACGCGCACGATCCGGTTACGCCGCGGCACCACGCCGTCGACCGCGCCGGGCGCCAGCCAATCACCCTCGGCGAGCCGGTCAGGCGGCCTTTGTCCGCCCCCTCGCCTTCGGCTGCGCCGGCTCTTCCTGGACGGGCTCGGGAGCGGCGGCGGGCCGGCCGAGACCGATCGCCTTCGCCAGTTCGGATCGCCGAGCCGCGTAACCGGAGGCAACCATGGGATAATCGGCCGGCAGTCCATAGCGCTGGCGGTAGGCGTGCGGGTCTAGCCCATGGGTGGTGAGATGCCGTTTCAGGGTCTGGTAGCTCTTACCGTCGATGAAACTGACGAGCCCTTCCGGCGAGACCGACTTGCGGATCTGCGCCGCCGTCGGTTTCTCGATGGCGTCTTCCTGAGAGGTTGCCTGCGCCGTGCTGCCGGATAACTGCGTGAGCGCGCGATGGACAGACTGGATCAGGTTGGGAAGTTCCGAGATGGGAACGGGATTGTTCGACACGTAAGACGCGATCAGATCACAACTGAGTTCGACGAGATCGATCTTATAATTTTCTGTATGATCGGGCATAAGGCTCTCGCAGACGGCTTGCTGGAATCGAAATCGTCCATTTCCCATTTGGCCGCAAGTCGAATGAAGATCCTTCACCTAAAAAATCCGTGATCAACAGCCGGACCATTAAATTGTGTTCGCGTGCTCCGCCACTACTTGTGTTTGTCGCAGCAGATTGAGCCGTTGGCGATCCGGCGGCAGACATACGACCAGTCCGTGCGCGAGGTCATGTTCTGCGATGCCCCGAACGAGTGCGCGGCGCCGTGGCAGGCCGAGGTGCCAGTCGCGTCGCCGAGATACGGCTCACCCTCCGAATCGGTGCCGCGAGCCGGTATTGTCCGGGCTACGCCACCGGTAGCCGATACGGCGCTTGCCATGCTCGGGCAGCGGGCGCATCCACCGCGCGCCCGTCGGAGCGAGTTTCCCTGTATGTCAGCCCAGATCCTCACGTCGAACATGCCCAGCCGCGATGGGCTGCCGCCGTCTCGACGTGGACGGGCCATGGTGGCCGTGCTCACAGGCGTCGCACTCGCCACCCTCGACACCGCCATCGCCAATACCGCCCTGCCGACCATCGCCGCGGATCTGGGGGTCGATCCGAGCGCCTCGGTGTGGATCGTCAACGCCTACCAGCTCGCCGTCGTGGCAACGCTGCTGCCGATCGCGGCGTTGGGCGAGATCGTCGGGCAGCAGCGAATCTACATCGCGGGCTTCATCCTTTTCACGGCCGCCTCCCTCGTCTGCGCCCTGGCCTGGAGCCTGCCGACCCTCGTCGCGGCGCGCGTGTTCCAAGGGATCGGCGCGAGCGCCCTGATGGCGGTCAACATCGCCCTGATCCGCTTCATCTACCCCGCCCATCAACTCGGGCGCGGCGTCGGGCTGAACGCCCTGGTCGTCGGCGTCGGCTTCGCGGTGGGGCCGACGGTCGCCTCGCTGATCCTCGTCGCCGCCCCCTGGCCCTGGCTGTTCGCCATCAACGTCCCGATCGGCCTCGGTGCCCTGGTCCTCGCCTGGAGCGCGCTGCCGGACACCGGCCGCTCCGGGAATCGGTTCGACGTGCCGGGGGCATTCCTGAACGCCGGCGCTTTCGCCCTCCTGGTGCTGGGGCTGGGCGAGGCCGCGCACCAGGGACCGCTTTGGCGCATCCTGACCGAGATCGGCGGGTCGATCGCATGCGGCGCGCTGCTCCTGCGCCGGCAGGCCGGCCACCCGGCACCGATGCTCGCCGCCGACCTGCTCAAGCGACCGCTCTTCGCACTCTCGGCCGCAACGTCGGTCTGCTCCTTCGCGGCCCAGGGTCTCGCCTTCGTCTCGCTGCCCTTCCTGTTCCAGCACACCCTTGGGCGCACGCAGGTCGAGACCGGCTTCCTGATGACGCCGTGGCCCGTCGTGGTCGCCCTGATGGCGCCCCTGGCTGGCCGCCTCTCGGACCGCTATCCGCCCGGCCTGCTCGGCGGCATCGGCCTTGCCGCTCTCGCGGTCGGCATGGGCCTGCTCGCGGCCATGCCGAACGATCCGAGCATCCTGGGCATCTGCTGGCGGATGGCGATCTGCGGTGCCGGCTTCGGGTTCTTCCAGGCACCGAACCTGCGCGCCATCATGACGAGTGCGCCTGCGGCGCGGTCAGGGGGCGCCAGCGGGATCGTCGCGACGTCACGGCTGCTCGGGCAAACGATGGGGGCGGCACTCGTGGCCGCGTGCTTCGTGATCGCGGATCTCCACGGGCCGGCGCTCGCCCTCGGGCTCGGCGGCGTCTTCGCGGGTATCGCGAGCGCGGTCAGCTTCCTGCGCCTCACCATTCGCCCCGACACCACGCTCGGGCTCAGGTAGCGATGCGGAGCGTGTGCCGGTGGCCGTGACTGGGCCACCGACCAGAACGGTGCCCCGCCCCCAAGAACGATGAAATCGGCTTGGGAGAACCGCGATGGCCCCGACTGTTGTTGCGGCAGCCCTGGTCATCCTCGCGGCGATCACCGTCGGCTGTGTCGCCCTCGGACCCATCCGATGTCTCGGGCGCGACCCCTCTCTCAGCCACCCGACCATCGACGCGCAACGCGCCCGCGAGGATGCGTGAGCCTGCTCGGTCCCGGCATTTGATGGAGCGGGTTTGACCGGAAGCGGCCGGGCTCGGCGGGCCATGCCGCGCAGATGTCCGCGTCGGGCGTGGGACCATGCTGGGACTTGGGGCGGCGCGCGGAGTCGTCGGCGCTGACGAAGTCGGCCGAGTGAGCGCGGAGCTTGGCTGCGCGGTCTTCGAGCGGGCGGAGCCGTAACGCCCGCTGTCAAATTGCCGGTCGATGAGCGGCGGAAAACGATCGCCGAGCGAGATCGATGAGCCTCGGGCCATGGTCTCCCTCCATGCGCAGGACGGACCGGCGATCGGGACGGGGCCGGACAATCCGGAGGCGGGCGGCGAGCGCAGGGGCACGATCAACCGAGCGGGAACCGGCTGCCGAGCAGGGCCGTTCGCGAGACAGGAGGATTCATGGCCCACGACGACAGCTTCACGCTCGACCAGTCCATCACGGCACAAAAGGCCCTGCGGTCATCGCTCGGCCTGGCGGAAGAGGTCTTCCCGGTCGACGCGTTCGTCGGGATGATCAGCGACGAGATCGAGCAGCATCGCCAAGCCGGGAAGAGCGACGCGCAGATTGCGGCGATCATCAACCAGGCGACCGGCAAGAGCATCACGGCAGAGGCGATCGCCGAGCATTACGCGAGCCCGGATCGGCGTCACCCCCACGGCGGATGAGAGTGCCTCTCAAATGCCCGGTCACCGCCGGTTCTCGCCGGAAGCAGGGCCGCGTGCCCCGGGGCCGCGAGGTCGAGGGCGACGCGCTTGGCGTGGAGATGCGATCTTCCCGGTTCACGCGTCCCCACGGCCGAGGCACGATCCCGTCGTTCCGCGCCTTTCGGGGCACGGAAACGACCGGCGCATGTCTCGTCAACACCGCGACGGCATGGGGCAATACAACCCAGCGGTGGCGCCCCTGGCCCAGGGCGGGTTCGTCGTCTCCTGGGCGGATGGCCATTCCGGCTGAATCAGGATGGAGCAGAGCCGGGCGACGGGCCGGCCTCGCCCCATCTCTCGGCTTCGATGAGGATGTCTGCGGCGTGCCATGTGATTCTCGGAAGGGCCGCATCGCGAGAGCATCGTCCCGACAGGTGGCCTCCGGCTTGCGGGGCGATGCTCTGGTATCCGGGGGGGCTCGTCAGGAGCATGGGCCACCATCCACTGCGCAAAGGCGCGAGCCTCTCTGGTCGTTTCGATTCGGCACAGCGACTCAAGGCGTACGGATGATCATGCCCTTGCGGACTGCGAAGCAGGATCACCCTCCCCGCGCCCGCCCGCGTCACGGGATCGGCCGCCTTTCCGCCGCGCCCTCCGAGACGGTGAAACTTTTGCACCCACGGGCCGCCCGCCATGCTATCGGCCCGGCATGCCCCGCTGGTTCTTCCTGCTCGTCTCCATCGCGCTCGGCCTGTCCATCGCAGGCGGCGTTCTCATCTTCCTGCGCTCGCCGACGCCCGTCGCGCAGCGGTCCGACTGAGGCGAGGTCCGAAAGGCGTCCGGATGCGTACTGGCCCCCGGCGGACACGAGTCCAAGCCAAGCCGCGAGCCGGAGAGGCTACGGCCTGTCGCCGGTGGCCGACCGCAATTGTGCCGCCGGTTGAACGACTGTCCCCCGAAGCGCGTTGCCTATCCAACCAGATCATTGGGATGGAAACCACCATGCGCATCAAGACACTCGTCGTCGCCGCTTCGTTGACCCTGTCGCTGACCGGAGCGGCCTTGGCCCAGACCGCGGCAGGCGGCGGCAGCTCCACCGGCAACATGAACAACCCCGGCAGCGTGAAGAGCAACAGCGAGAAGGACATGGAGCGCTCGACCGGTTCGGCGACCGGCAGCACCACCGGCACGGTGGGTGGTCGCGACGGTGGCATGGGCAACATGGGCGGCGGCACGGGAGCCAGCTCGAACACCGGTGTTGGCCTCGGCGGCGCTGGCGCGGCGCAGGGGCCGCGCCAGTAACCGGGTCCAACGTCCGGTCGCCGAGAGCATTGTTCGCCCAAGGGGTTGCCGGTTCGGTGTGAGATGAGGCGACCCTCGGTACAGTGCGCGCGCATTTGGACGTGACCCGAGGATCACGGCAGATGCTCCAGAGGGCCGGGGTTTCCC
>JAKONB010000062.1 GCA_022702195.1 Beijerinckiaceae bacterium
GGTTCAAGGCCCGGGTGGGTGAGGGTAATCGTGCGCCGTTAAGATAAGGATGCCGGGGGCCGCGGTCCACTGTCGTGCGACGCGGGGACCGGCGGCATTCCGGTCATGCCATGCTGGAGCACGCCGATGGAGGGGTTCATGGCACAGACCGCACGACGCCCGATGAGTGTGGAGGAATTCTTCGACTGGCAACAGCGTCAGGATTTCCCCTACGAACTCGTCGGTGGCGTACCGGTCCCGCACGTGAAGATGATGACCGGCGCGAGTGCGCAGCACGACCGTGCGACGGTGACCATCGTCGCCGCACTTCACAACCCGCTTCGCGGCACGGGATGCCGGCCGACGACGGACGATATCGGCCAGCGCACGGGAATCGCGACGTTGCGCCGGCCGGATGTGACCGTGGAATGCGGCGACTTGATTCTGGACAGCGACGAGAGCCGTAAGCCGAAACTCGTCGTCGAGGTGCTGTCACCCTCGACAGGCCCCATCGATCGGTTCCGGAAGTTCGAAGAAGACAGGCGTCATCCGACGATCGCCTATATCCTGCTCGTGGAAACCCGCTGGCCCAGCGCGACGCTTTATCGCCGAAGGGGTGACGCATGGGAGACACAAGCCTTCGAGCCGATCGACGAGACCATCGCTCCGACGATCATCGGGGCCAGGTTACCGATGGCCGACATCTACGGCGACATGGTCTTTCCACCCCATCGCGAGATGCCGGTCGGCTGATCCGCCCTACCACATGTCGAGGGCGACGCGGGCCTCGTCGGACATGCGGCTCTGGTCCCACGGCGGGTCGAACACCATGGTGACGGCGCAGGATTGCACCCCCGGCACGGCGGCCACCGCATTCTCGACCCAGCCCGGCATCTCGCCGGCCACCGGACAGCCCGGGGCGGTCAGCGTCATGTCGATGGCAACCGTGCGGTCGTCGGCGATGTCGACCTTGTAGATCAGGCCGAGCTCGTAGATGTCGGCCGGGATCTCGGGATCGTAGACGCTTTTCAGCGCCGTCACGATGTCGTCGGTCAGGCGGTCGAGCTCCTCGGGTGGGATCGCCGAGGCGCTGGCGATGGCGGGGGTGTTGGCCCCGCCGGTGATGGTGGCGTCGCTCATGGGTCACGTCCTTTTTTGGGTGTCACGGATCGATGACGATCCGTGACGTCCGCCGCATGAGCGGCGGCGCGCGGTCGCGCTCGCGGCGGACGGGCCGCCGAAGATAGCTTTTTCGTCAGGCGAACATCAGCTCGGCCTTGGCCAGGGCCTCGGCGAGGGCGTCGACCTCCTGGATGGTATTATAGAGGCCGAACGAGGCGCGACAGGTGGAGGTCGCGCCGAACCGCGTGAGTAGCGGCATGGCGCAATGGGTGCCCGCCCGCACGGCGACGCCGTAGCGGTCGATCACCGTGGCGATGTCGTGGGCATGTGCCCCCTTCACCGCGAAGGCGATGACCCCGCCCTTGCCCTCGGCGGTGCCGATGAGCCGCACCGAGTTCATCGCGCCCAGGCGCTCCTGCGCGTAGGCGGTGAGCGCGGCCTCGTGGGCGGCGATGGCGTCGCGGCCGACGCCCATCATGAATTCCAGCGCCGCGCCGAGGCCCACCGCCTCGATGATCGCAGGGGTCCCGGCCTCGAACCGGTGCGGCGGGTCGTTGTAGGTGATCGCGTCCTGGCTCACCGTGCGGATCATCTCGCCGCCGCCCTGGTAGGGGGGCAGCCGCTCCAGCCATTCCCGCTTGCCGTAGAGCACGCCGATGCCGGTGGGGCCGTAGACCTTGTGGCCGGTGAAGACGAAGAAGTCGCAATCGAGCGCCTTCACGTCGATGGGCTGGTGCACCGCGCTCTGCGCCCCGTCGAGCAGCACCGGCACCCCGTGCGCATGGGCGATCCGCACGATGTCCTTCGCCGGCGTCACCGTGCCGAGCACGTTCGACATGTGGGTGATCGCCACCATCCGGGTGCGCGGCGTGAACAGCTTCTCGTATTCGTCGAGGAGGAAGTTGCCCTGGTCGTCCACGGGCGCCCATTTGATCACCGCGCCGCGCCGCTCGCGCAAGAAATGCCAGGGCACGATGTTGGAATGGTGCTCCATGATCGAGAGGATGATCTCGTCCCCCTCCCCGATCTGGCCGAGCAGCCCCATGGACGAAGCCACGAGGTTGTAGGCCTCGGTGGCGTTGCGGGTGAAGATGATCTCGTCGGTGGAGTCGGCGTTGAGGAACTGCCGCGTGGTCTCGCGCGCGCCCTCGAACCCCTCGGTGGCGGCGTTCGCCATGAAGTGCAGGCCGCGATGGACGTTGGCGTAGCCGGTCTCCATGCAGGTCACCATGGCGTCGATCACCGCGCGCGGCTTCTGCGCCGAGGCGGCGTTGTCGAGATAGACCAGCGGCTTGCCGTAGACCGTTTGGGCCAGGATCGGGAATTGCGCCCGGATCGCCTGGACGTCGTAGGGCTGGGTGCGGACGGGTGCGTTCATGGCGAAACCTGTTGGGTGTCCAGCGCGCGTGACCCTCCCCCCTCTGCGGGGGAGGGTGCCTCGCGGAGCGAGGCGGTAGAGGAGTAGCACCGCCGTTCGAAGGCGTGTTCGACCGTATTCATCACCGCGTCGAGATTGCCGAGAACGAGGTCGTTCGGGAAGCGCAGAACCTGGAAGCCCTGCCGCGCGAGTCGAGCATCTCGCTTCGCATCGCGGATTGTCCGCGCGTCGGTTTCATGCGGTCCGCCGTTGAACTCGATCACCAATCGCGCCGAAATACAGAGGACATCAACGATGCAGGGTGTGATCGGCACCTGTCGCCTGAACGTGTGACCCTTGACGCGGCAACCCCGAACCTGCTCCCGGAACAGGGCTTCGGCCCGGGGCATCGTCTGCCGCTGTGCGCGGGCGAAGCTGCGCAGGCGCGGCGGCATGACATTCAGCTTCGGTGGCCGCTCCATATCCGTACCTCCCCCACCGCGCGCATTCCTTCTCCCCTCTGCGGGAGGTGATGGCCCCGAAGCGGGTCGGACGAGGGGGAAGCCGCATCCGGATACGTCGCCCCCTCTCCCGGTCGCTCCGCGACCACCCTCCCCGCAGAGGGGGGGAGGGTTGTTATCCCCGCGCCTTGAGCCAGCCCTCGATCGTCCCGATCAAGGCCTCGCGTGCCCCCTCGTGGCTCACCGCCTCGACGGCGGCGCCCAGGAAGGCCTGGACCAGCAGGCTCTCGGCCTCGGCCTTCGGCAGCCCGCGCTGCATCAGGTAGAACAGCAGATCCTCGTCCAGCGCGCCGCAGGTGGCGCCGTGGCCGCAGGCGACGTCGTCGGCGAAGATCTCGAGCTCCGGCTTGTTCATCATCTGCCCGTCCTCGGACAGGATCAGGCAGGCCGACATCATCTTGCCGTCGGTCTGCTGCGCCGCCTGCTGGACGATGATCTTGCCCTGGAACACGCCGGTGGCCTGCCCGTCGACCACGGTCTTGAACAGCTCGCGGCTGACCCCGCCGGTGGCCGCATGATCGGCCAGGAAGGTGGTGTCGGCCAGCTGGCTGCCGTTGAGCATCGCCGCGCCGTTGACGACGGCCCGGCCATCGGCCCCGGCGAAGTTGAGATAGACCTGATGGCGCGAGAGCACGGCGCCCACCACCACGTTGACGGTCTCCACGGCGGCTTGCGTCCCAAGCTGCACCGACAGGGTCGAGAGCGCCACGGCCTCGCGGCCTTCCGCGTTCAGGCGGGCGTGCCGGAAGGTGGCGCGGTCTCCCACCACCACGTCGAGGGCGTCGTTGGGCTGGTAGGCGACGCCGTCCGGCCCCTCGTGGCTCTCCAGCACCATGACCTCGGCACCCTCCCCCAG
>JAKONB010000068.1 GCA_022702195.1 Beijerinckiaceae bacterium
CGCCATGTTGCCGTAGCGGGTCGGCGAGCCGATGATGATCGCGTCGTAATCGGCGAGCTCGTCCACGGTGGCGATCGGCGCGGGCTGATCGGTCTTGTAGTGGAATTGCTGGGCCACGGCCTCCGGCACCAGTTCCGGCACCCGCTTGACCGCGACCTCGGCCCCCGTCTCGCGCGCGCCGTCCGCGATGGCATGCGCCATCTGCTCCACGTGACCCCAGGACGAGTAGTAGAGCACCAGAACCTTCGCCATCGCCGCGTTCTCCTGTGGGGCCGCCGAATCCCGGTGGCCGGGTGGTGTCCGATCCGCCCGGTATCGCGCATCGGGCTGCTTGCGAAAATGCCCTGTCCTGCAAAGGTTGCCTTGCGCGCATGCAAGGAGGACCGATGGAGCTCGATTGGGACGACTTTCGCCTGGTGAGGGCCATCGCCGCGAGCGGCGGCCTCACCCGGGCGGCGGACCAGCTCGGCATCAACCACTCGACGGCGTTCCGCCGTCTCGCCGCCATCGAGGCGGCGGTGGAGGCAAGTCTGTTCGAGCGTCACCGCGCGGGCTACG
Source organism: Beijerinckiaceae bacterium (assembly GCA_022702195.1). Taxonomy (GTDB): domain Bacteria; phylum Pseudomonadota; class Alphaproteobacteria; order Rhizobiales; family Beijerinckiaceae; genus Methylobacterium. The sequence goes on from JAKONB010000068.1 coordinate 559, forward strand.
CGCCGACAGCGGCCGGCGCCGCGATGGTCGAGGCGGCCGCCCGGATGGAGGCGGATGTGGCGCAATTCACCCGCGCGATCGCGGGGCAGGCGCAGGACCCGGCCGGCGAATTGCGGATCACCGCGCCGGCCAGCCTCGTCGCCCATGTGCTGATGCCGATGCTCGGCCGGTTCGTGGCCCGCCACCCGCGCATCCGCCTCGACCTCGTGGTCTCGGAGGAGGCCCTGAACCTGTCGCGCCGGGATGCCGACATCGCCCTGCGGGCCAGCGACCGGCCCCCCGACACCCTGGTGGGGCGCCGCCTCGCGACGATCAACTGGGCGGTCTACGGGCGGGCGGCCTTCGCGGAGCGGCCCCTCTCCGAGTGTCCCTGGGTCGTTCCCGGCGAAGCGGTGGCCGGAGGGCGCTTCGTCCGCTTCGCCGCCGCGCGGGGCGGAGCCGACCGGGTCGCCCTTACCCTCAACACGGTGCTGGGCCAGCGCGAGGCGATCGAGGCCGGGATCGGCATCGGCCCCCTGCCCTGCTGGGACGGGGATGCGGCCGGGCTCGTCCGGCTCTCCGGTCTCGAGCCGGACCTGGCGACGGGACTCTGGCTCCTGACCCATCCGGACCTGCGGCACGCGGGGCGGGTGCGGGCCTTCATGGATTTCATGGCCGCCGAGATCGCGTCCCGGCGCCCGATCATCGAAGGCGTCAGCTGATCTCCAGGATCTCGGCTTCCTGGCCATTCACCTCCACCACGTCGCCGACGCCCTTGCCGGTGAGCGCGCGGGACATCGGCGAGGTGTAGGAGATCGACCCCTTGGCGGGGTCCGCCTCGTCCTCGCCGACGATGCGGAAGGTCTGGCGGCTGTCATCCTCGCGCTGGATCGTCACCGTGGATCCGAAGCGGACCTCGTCGCCATGGGCGGGCTCCACGAGCTGGGCCGAACCGAGCCGGGCGGTCCAGTAATTCAGCTCGCGGGTCACCCGCGCCTCGTCGGCCTTGGCTTCCGGCTCCAGGGCCGAGAACGCGGCCTGGAGGCGCGCGACCTCTGCCTCCATCTGGGCGAGGCCCTCGGGGGTGACGAAGTTGGTGTGGGGGGAGACGGGGCGCTCGGGCAGGTCCTCGAACGCCTCGCCGCCATCCTGCTCTTTGACGAATGCTCTGCTCATGATGCTGGCAATGCCGGGCGCGGGGCGAGGTTCCGCCTCAGCCGATCGTCACCACCGTCCGGCCCCGCACCCGACCGTCGAGGATCGCCTCGGCGACGCGGTCCACCTCGGCGAGCGGCACCGTCGTGGTCATCGCCGCGAGCGTGTCGAGGTCGAGCTCCCGCGCGAGCCGCGCCCAGGCCTGCCGGCGCTGGGTCTGCGGGGTGGTCACGCTGTTGATGCCCAGCAGCGAAACCCCGCGCAGGATGAACGGGGCAACCGAGGTGGGCAGGTCCATGCCCTGGGCGAGCCCGCAGGCCGCCACCGCGCCGTTGGCCCGGGTCGCCGCCAGGACGTTCGCCAGGGTGGTCGAGCCCACGGAATCGATCGCCGCCGCCCAACGCTCCTTGGCCAGCGGCTTGCCGGGCTGGCCCAGTTCCGCCCGGTCGAGGATCTCGGCGGCGCCGAGGCTGCGCAGGTAATCGGCCTCTTCCGCCCGGCCCGTGGAGGCGATGACGTGCCAGCCCGCCTTGGCCAGGAGCGCCACGGCCACGGAGCCGACGCCGCCCGAGGCCCCGGTCACCAGGGCGGCCCCCTGCGACGGGTCGAGCCCGTGACGGTCGAGGGCGATCACGCTGAGCATCGCCGTGTAGCCGGCGGTACCGATCGCCATGGCCTGGGCGGCGTCCAGGCCGGCGGGCAGCGGCACCAGCCAGTCGCCCGTCACCCGCGCCCGCTCGGCATAGGCCCCGAGATGGCTCTCGCCGACTCCCCAACCGGTGAGCAGAACCGCGTCGCCGGGCTTGTATTCGGGATGCTCGGAGGTCTCGACCACTCCGGAAAAGTCGATGCCGGGGATCATCGGGAAGCGGCGCACGATGGGCGAGCGCCCGGTCATCGCGAGCCCGTCCTTGTAGTTCACGGTGGAATGCGTGATCCGCACCGTGACGTCGCCGTCCATGAGATCGGCCTCGTCGACATCGCCGAACCGCAGCGTCTGTCCGCCCTCGGCCTTGTCGACGATCCAAGCCTTGAATGTGCCCATCGTGACCTCCCGTTTCGCCCCGGGGAGGTGTGGCGCGCAAGGGTCGAATCAAGGCGCCCCCGGTTGTATCGGGGGGCGTCCTGTCAGCCGCTCTCAGTAACCGTCGTAGATGCTGCCCTGCGAGAAACCGAGGCCGACGCCGATATCGGCCGAACTCGCCCCGGCCACCCCGAACGCATCCGGGATCGAGCCGATATTCGGCACGATGGAGGGACCGTACATCCCCGGATAGCCGCCACGGCCATAATCGGCCGGCACCCAGCCCCGGCGGGCCGGCTCCACCAAGACGCGGCGGCGCACGCTGGCATATTCGGCCGGGATCGTCTCGGGGATCGACTGGGCGGGTTGGACCAGCACCCGGCGGCGGCGCACGGCGTAGCGCGGCGGCACGTCGACCCAGCAGCCGATCAGCTCGCCATAGGCGTCGCGGCGAGTCTGCCAGACCCGCCCGGCGGGGGCGACGAGCACCTGCTCGGTCACGGTTTCGTAGACCGGCGGGATGGTGCGGTAGACGGTCTCGGCCGGGCGCACGAGGACGCGGTCGGCCACGGCGCCGTAGACCGGCGGGGTGGCCACGTAGCGGTAGCATTCGGCACCGCCGCACCCGGCCTGAGCTTGGGGAGCGGCGAGGAGGGCGCCGGCAAGGGCCGTGGCGATGAGGGCGGAACGGGCGACCGGCGCGGTCATGTCGACTTCCTCGAGGCTATACGCGGATACGAAAAACGATGGCGCGCCCCAGAGGGTGCGCTTCTCGACGTATCAGAGGCGGTCAAGTTGCCGTTCGAGCAAGTGATATCCCGATTCAGGGTAAACTTAACCCTGGCTTAGGACTACTTAAGCCTTTTCACGACTCTGCCGGGATGGTTGGGAACGAAGGTTGCGAGCATGGGAGCGCGGTTTCAGAAGAGCCCGCTGCCGTTCGGCACGGCCTGATCCGGCGCGAACAGAACCACGGCGCCCTCGGCATCGGCGAAACCCAGGGTCAGCACCTCGGAGCGCATTCTGCCGATCTGGCGTGGCGGACCGTTCACCACCGCCGCCACCTGACGGCCGATCGGGTCGGGCGGCGCGTAAGGGTCGGTGATCCGCGCGCCGGAGCGCTTGACGCCGATCGTCGCCCCGAAATCGATGGAAAGCTTCAAGGCGGGCTTGCCCGCCTCGGGGAACGGCTCGGCCGCCACCACGGTCCCGACGCGGATATCCACCGCCAGGAAGGGGTCGCAAGCGATGGTCGCGGCGGGCGGGGCGTCGGGATCCTGTGTGGCGTGCATCGCATCCTCCCCGGGCCTTGGACCCGGGCCGGGGATCGTCGTCGTCCACCGGTTCAGGTCTGCCCGCGCTTGAGCTGATAGAAGATGTGTCGGCCGATCACATCCATCTTCTTCAGGCGTCGCGACCAGCCGGGCCGCACGTAATCGGCGTGGTAATGGGTCGCCCCGCCGACCTCACTCAGATAGGTCCGCCCCTCGATAACCGCGCTGGCGATGCGGGTGGCGTTCTGCCAGGACGGCCCGTCGGTGATGCGCAGGGACTTGCCCTCGCAGGCGAAGGAGAACTGGCAGCCCATGTAGCGGTGGCGATTCTGGTAGACGACGCCGCAGACGTTGCTCGGGTAGAGGCCGCTCTTGACCCGGTTGAGCACCACCTGGGCCACCGCCGCCTGCCCGTCCTCGGGCTCGCTGCGGGCCTCGAAATACACCGCCTCGGCGAGGCAGCGCTGCTCCCGGTCCATGGCGTCGGGGCCGATCAGGTCGGCGTAGCGGTGGCGGGCGGTCTCCGGCGCGGCTTCCGTGCCGCCCTCGGTGGTCTCGCGGCCCGGCAGGACCGGAATGACGAGGCTGGTGGCCGCCACCTCCACGGGGATCGCGTCGGCCGGGGCCGGCGTGGTGGAGGACAGGGCGACCGCGCGGGGAATCGCCGGGGTCGAGCCGTCCTCGTCCTCGAGCTCTGCCGGCTCGATCCCGGCGGCGCCGGCGCCAGGATCGGGGGGCGGCACGAAACTGGAATCCGGTTCGCGATCGGGGCTCCAGGTGGCGACGCCCGGAACCAGCAGGCCGCTGGCCGGGCCGCCGAGGCTCGCGGTCATGAGCAGGGCGTCCGGCTCGCGCGCCGGCCCGACGCTCGTCCGCTCCCTCCACAGGGCCAGTCGCCGTGGTAGGCGGGGCGTGATGTGCGCGTCCTGCACCGGCACCATGGTGGTGCCGTGGAACAGGTCCGTCCCGGCGCTCGCCGTGAACGACACCAAGAGGCCGATTCCCGCCGCCCAGGGTGCCATCGCGGCGCTGAGCCAGCGCAGATGCGAAGCGCGTCGTATCCGTCTCGTAGCCACCGCAACCGACCCGCAGCTGATTCCCAGTCCGGCGCGCGTTCCTCACGATCTCATGTGGGTGGCGCCCGGAACCGAACTATCGGCCGGTATGGTTGCGGAGCCGTTAAGCGGAGTTCGCCGCCGGTTGGGTCACAATGCGCCGGGTCGGCCGTGCATCACGGCCATGGCCTCGGTGAGCACCGTGAGGGTGGAGCCTCCATTGGAGATCCGCCGCGCATCGGCGTCGCTCTGGGTCGCGACGGCGAAGACGAACAGCGCGAGCGCCGCGACGCCCCCGATCAAGGACACCACCCCGAGATAGACCTGCTGGACGGCTTTCGGGAGCGGAACGGCGGCGGGGTTTTCGTTGAGGAAAAGAGGGGGTGGGCCAGTGTCGTTCATCGCCGGAAATCCCGTGCGTTGGCAGCCGCCCCGATGGCTCGAAAGACCCGCACGCAACGGATCGGCACTAGCACTGAACGTGCCGGCGCGAAATCGGTTCGCCGTGGTTTCGACAAAATGTTGACCGGTTTTTTCCGCGAAAAATCCGGGCGGCGCGGAGCCGCCCGGATGTCGGTTGCGCGGGGTTCCGGAGCCGCCTTACTGGGCGGCCGATTTGGCCGCGAGGGCCGCCTGGGCGGCGGCCAGGCGGGCGATCGGCACGCGGTAGGGCGAGCACGAGACGTAGTCGAGGCCGACCTCCTGGCAGAAGGCGATGGAGGACGGATCGCCGCCATGCTCGCCGCAGATGCCGAGCTTGATGTCGGGACGCACCGCCCGGCCCCGCTCGACGCCGATGCGCACCAGCTCGCCGACACCCTCCTGATCGATGGAGATGAACGGGTCGGCGGCGAGAATTCCCTTCTGGGTGTAGGCCCCCAGGAAGGTCGCCGCGTCGTCGCGCGAGATGCCGAGCGCGGTCTGGGTCAGGTCGTTGGTGCCGAACGAGAAGAACTCGGCGGTCCGGGCGATGTCGCCGGCCCGCAGGGCGGCGCGCGGCAGCTCGATCATCGTGCCCACCTGATAGTCGAGCCTGCTGCCGGTCTCCGTCTCGACGGCCTTCGCCATGGCGTCGATGCGCGCCTTGACGATGTCGAACTCCATCTGGGTGAAGACCAGCGGCACCATCACCTCGGGCGTCACCGGGGCGCCGGTCTCCTTGGCGGCCTGGACGGCGGCCTCGAAGATGGCGCGGGCCTGCATCTCGGCGATCTCCGGGAAGGCGATGGCGAGGCGGCAGCCACGGAAGCCGAGCATCGGGTTGAACTCGTGCAGCTCGGTCATCCGGCGGCGCAGCTTATCCTCCGACACGCCGGTGCTCTTGGCGACGTCCTGCACCTCCGCATCGGTGTGCGGCAGGAATTCGTGCAGGGGCGGATCGAGCAGGCGGATCGTAACCGGCAGGCCCGACATGATCGTGAACAGCTCCACGAAGTCCTGGCGCTGATAGGGCAGGATCTTGGCGAGCGCCGCGCGGCGGCCCTCCGCGTCGTCCGCCAGGATCATCTCGCGCACGGCGACGATGCGGTCGCCCTCGAAGAACATGTGCTCGGTGCGGCACAGGCCGATGCCCTCGGCGCCGAAATTGCGGGCGGCGCGGGCATCGTTGGGGGTGTCGGCGTTGGTGCGGACCTTCATGGTGCGGACCTTGTCGGCCCAGCCCATCAGGGTGGCGAACTCGCCCGAGAGAGACGGCTCGAGCATCGCCACCTCGCCGGGCAGGACCTGCCCGGTGGAGCCGTCGATGGTGATCTTGTCACCCGCCTTCAGCACCGTGCCGGCCACGGTCAGGGTGCCGGCCTTGTAGTCGACGCGGATCGAGCCGACGCCGGAGACGCAGGGCTTGCCCATGCCGCGCGCCACCAC
>JAKONB010000085.1 GCA_022702195.1 Beijerinckiaceae bacterium
TCGGTGCCGCGGCGGATGCCGCCGTCGAGGAGGACGGGCACCTTGCGGTTGACCGCCTTGACCACCTCCGGCAGCGCCACGATCGTCGCCTCGAGGCTCTCCTCGGCGCGGCCGCCATGGTTCGACACGATGATCGCATCGACGCCGTAGGTCAGGGCCTTGGCCGCATCCTCGTGCGTGACGATCCCCTTGAGGACGAGCTTGCCCTTCACGATGCCGCGCAGGCGCTTGATGTAGTCCCAGGTCATGCCGGTGCCGTAGAGGTTGGTCACCTTGGTCACGTCGAGACCGTCGAACATCGGCTTGCGGCTGACTTCGTTGACGAAGCCGCCCGCATGGCAATCGGTGCAGGTGCGGGTGTCGCCGCGCCGCTCACGGAACAGCGTCTCGGTGTTGCGGCCGCCCTGACGGTCGACGGTGAGGACGATGGCCGGGGCGCCGGCCTTCTCGGCCCGCTTCACCAGGGCCTCGGTCACCGCCCAATCGTCGGTCGGGTACAGCATGTACCAGACCGGGGCGCCGCGCTCCTTGATCACGTCCTCGATCGAGGTGCTGCCCACCGTCGACAGGATCATCTGGTGACCCTTCACCTTGCAGGCGCGGGCCGCGGCGGCCTCCGCCTCGGGGTGGAACGCGCCGACGCTGCTCACCGGCGCCAGGGCGATGGGGCTCGCCCAGGTCTCGCCGAAGATCTTCACCGTGGTGTCGATCTTGCGCACGTCGATCAGGCGGCGGGCGCGGACCTGGATGGTGTCGAAGGCGTCGCGATTGGCCTTGAGGGTCTTGTCGGCATCGACGCCGCTGGCGAGGTAGCCGTAATGCGCGGGCGGCAGGGCCTTCTTGGCCACCGGCTCGAAGTCGAAGACGTTCAGCGCCTGGGCGGGCGTGTTGATCAGGTCGCCGTCCATGGTCGGGGCCTGACGCAGCACGTCGTAGCTCTGGGCCAGGGCTTCGTCCGGGGCCAGGGCGGACAAGCCGGCGATGGCGCTGGCAACGCCCGGGGCGATGACTGGGCTGGCAGAAATGAATTCAATAAATTTGCGCCGGCTGACGGTCTTCTCAGTTTCAGACTCATGCTGAGATTGAGAGTACTTTGACATCGATTGGTCTCACCTGTCGGCTCTTCACAGGCCGCCGTCCTGCACCATTTTTGTTGCATTGCGCAAGAGCCGAGGGGATTGACTTATAGTGCAACCATACCAGGCATCAGGCCGGTCGGACGGCCTCCCGGCATTCGGAGCGAGGCCGCGCGCCGTCGACCACGCAGACTCGCGACGATCCGGCCGATCCCATCGGGGGGGGACGGCGTTCGGCGTCGTTCGGGCGGAGGCCGGATCAGTCGGCGTCGGACTCCACGGCGCGGCCGGTCGGACCGCGATAGCCGGCGGCCAGGACGTAGAGTTCGCTCGAATCGGCCCGGCTCGCATTCGGCTTGACGTGGCGGACCTGGGCGAAGTCGCGCTTGAGGTCGGCCAGCAGGGTGCCCTCGGTGCCGCCCTGGAACACCTTGGCGAGGTAGGAGCCGCCCGGCGCCAGGATCTCGCGCGCGAAATGCGCGGCCGTCTCGGCCAGCCCGATGATTCGCAGGTGGTCCGTCTGCTTGTGGCCGGTGGTGTTGGCGGCCATGTCGGACAGGACGAGATCGGCAGGACCGCCGAGCAGGTCGGTGAGCAGCCCCGGCGCCTCGGGGGCGAGGAAGTCGAGCGTCACGAACGAGACGCCCGCCATCGGCTCGATCTCCAGCAGATCGATCCCGACGACGCGGCCGCTCTCGCCGACGATCTTGGCCGCCACCTGCGACCAGCCCCCCGGCGCGGCGCCGAGATCGACGATCCGCTGCCCGGGCTTCAAGAGCTTGAAGCGCTCATCGATCTCGATCAGCTTGAAGGCGGCGCGGGAGCGGTAGCCCTCGCGCTTGGCCCGGGCCACGTAGGGATCGTTGAGCTGCCGCTCCAGCCAGCGCTTCTGGGACGCGGTACGCCCGCGCCCTGTCTTGACCCGCTGCTTGAGTTCGCCGCGCAACCCTGCGCCGGCACCACGCCTGTCGCTCACCGGTAACCCCCACGGCGCCACACGCCGTCTTCCCGCATCATGTTCATCAACAGACCTTCGCGCAGGCCGCGATCGGCGATGCGCAGGCGGTCCGACGGGAACGCCCGGCGGATCGCCTCAAGGATCGCGCAGCCCGCCAGAACCAGATCGGCGCGGTCGCGGCCGATGCAGGGATTGTCGGCGCGCTGGTCGAGGCGCGTATCGAGCAGGTCGTCGATGGTGTCGCCGACTTCTGCATCGCTCATCCACAATCCGTCCACCCGGCGGCGCTCGTAGCGGACCAGCCGCAGATGCATGGCCGCCAGCGTCGTCACGGTGCCGGATGTGCCCAGCAGGTGGAAATGCCGGGCGTTGGACGCGGGCGCCGCCCGGATGGCGAAGCGCGCCAGCAGATCGGCCACCTCCTCCACCATGCCCTCGAAGGTGAGCCGCGTCACCTCGGTGCCCCCGTGGCGTTCGGCCAGCGTCACCACGCCGACCGGCAGGGAATCCCAGGCGCGAATCCGCAAGGTCGGGTCGGCGGAGGGGTTGGTGGCGGCCCCGTCGAGCCAGGCGATCTCGGTGGAGCCGCCGCCGATATCGAAGATCACCACCGATTCGGCGTAAGGGTCGGCCAGGGCGGCGCAGCCGGTGACCGCCAGATAGGCCTCGGTCTGCCGATCGACGATCTCGAGATCGAGCCCCACCTGGTCGCGGACCTGCGCGACGAAATCAGCGCCGTTCACCGCGAGGCGGCAGGCCTCGGTGGCGATGATCTT
>JAKONB010000088.1 GCA_022702195.1 Beijerinckiaceae bacterium
GAGATCATCGAGAGCGACCGGCCCGGCGAGAACATCTTCCTGTTCCGCAAGCCGGTGGGCGTCGTCGGGGCGATCCTGCCCTGGAATTTCCCGTTCTTCCTCATCGCCCGGAAGCTCGGACCGGCGCTGGTGACCGGAAATTCCATCGTCATCAAGCCGAGCGAGGAGACGCCCCTCAACGCGGCGGCCTTCGTCGATCTGCTCGACGGCCTCGATATTCCCGAAGGTCTCATCAATTTCGTCTACGGCACCGGCGCGGGCGTCGGCGAGGCGATCTGCGCCCATCCCCATGTCGACCTGATCAGCTTCACAGGCAGCGCCGCGACCGGAAGCCGTATCATGGCGACTGCCGCCCGCAACATCACCAAGGTCAACCTCGAACTCGGCGGCAAGGCCCCGGCGATCGTCCTCAAGGATGCCGACCTCGACAAGGCCGCCAAGGCGGTGGCCGCCTCCCGCACCCTGAACAGTGGTCAGGTCTGCAACGCGGCCGAGCGCGTCTACGTGGAGCGTGAGATCGCGGAGGCGTTCGGTGCCCGTGTCACCGAAGAGATGAAGCGGCTGCGCGTGGGCGATCCGCTCGGCGGCTCCGAGATCGACATGGGGCCGATGATCAACCGCGCCGGCGTCGAGAAGGTCGAGGAGCTGGTCCAGTCCGCGCTGAGCAGCGGCGCCACGGTCACGACCGGTGGCCAGGGCTCCGCTGGCGACGGTCAGGGCAACTTCTACGCGCCGACCGTGCTGATGGGCTGCCGTCAGGACATGGACGTGATGCGCAAGGAGATCTTCGGTCCCGTTCTGCCCATCATGGCGGTGGACAGTCTCGAGGAAGCGATCAGCCTTGCCAACGATACCGAGTACGGCCTGACATCGTCGATCTACACCGAAAGCCTGTCGAGTGCCCTGAAGGCCAGTCGCGAACTCAGTTTCGGCGAGACATACGTCAATCGCGAGAATTTCGAGGCGATGCAGGGCTTCCATGCCGGAAATCGAAAATCCGGTATCGGCGGCGCGGACGGAAAACACGGTCTGTACGAATATACCAGCACGCACGTGGTCTATATGCAGAACTAGAGAAATATCTATTTATATTGCTAAAATACAACAGAAATTAGTCTGATAATGTGAAATATAAGGAAGGTTACATAACGAGAGGGGCGGTGGCATGGAGAAATTTGCAGCATTCGCGATCTCGACTGCGGTGTGTCTGGGGGGAATCGCCCTCCAGACCACCACGGCCGAGGCCGCTGATATCACCTTCGGAATCATCGGGCCGCGCGAATACGAGCTGCCGGTCAATTACAAAGATTTTGTCGCTTTCGTTCAATATTCCGGCACCAACTCCACATCCCAGTTCTTCGACAACAAAGGCAATCTCACGGGCGTGCCGCGACAGGACTTGACGGTGGGCCTGAGCAAATTCGTCTATTTCACAACGATCGACGCCCTGCCGGGTGTCGGCATCGCGCTTGAGGCGATCGTGCCGGAAATCTACCTCGGCACCCGCGGCGGCAAGGAACGGTTCGGATTCGGGGACACGATCTGGGGGTTCGCTACCTGGATCAAGCCGACCGAAAACAGCACTTTCGGTTTCCAGTCCTTCATCCAGGCGCCGATCGGCGGCGACTACTTCACCAACCGCTACTACGCCAATTATTCGAGTATCCTGTTCGACGTTCAGGGTGAGCACCTGAGCTTCACGGGCGATGTTGGCGGTGTCTTCCGGGGCGACCAGGACCCGGCCGGCCTGGGCGGAGTGAGGGTCAATCCCGGAACCACGTTCCACACGAACCTGCGTCTCGGCTACAAGCTCGGCATCCCGACACTCCCGGTCGAGCCGTTCGTCGCGCTCGATTACCAGTACAACACGACGGCGCGCATCACCGCGACCAATGCGGTCATTCCCAATAGCCGGAACCAGGATCTGGCCCTGGGTGCAGGCCTCGCCTTCCTCTACGATCCCAAGCAATCTTTCACGATCCGCTATTCACGAAGTGTTTACGGAGAAAACACCTACGCCACGAATGCTGTTTATCTCAAGTATGTCTATATCCCTTGACGTGGACAGCTTTTGACGAAATAAACCCAGTAACAATACTTATTATATTAATATAAAAATCTGGGCTGCCGCATCGATCGGCATCCCGGCTCGTTCGAAGGGGCCAGCATAGGCCGCAGATCGAGAACGCCGATGCGCGATGCATTCAACGGATCCCGGAGCCGCCGCGTCGAAGCGGGGTGGCGTCCCCGACAGACCGGGGACGCCGGGATGTTCGAACCGCCCCATTCGGTCAGCAGAGGAAACGCGCAGGATGTCGACACCCGAAAACTCGAAATTCATGATGGACCGCCGTGCGACGCTCCTCGGTGTGGCCGGCTGCTGCCTCGCCGGACCGGTCTGGGCGGGACCCGAGGAGGATCTCCCCGCCAAGGGCGACACCCTCGTCTTCGACGACGGCCCGCTCGAGGGCAAGCCGGTGACCTTCGACGCGATCAAGGCGGGCGAGCCGGCCCTCGCGGTCGCCGTCGACACGGCCTCCGGCATCAAGAAGACCGAGTCGCGATTCGCCAAGATCATTCTGGTGCGCCTGCCCGAGGCCGACATCGACGAGGACACGAAGCCCTTCACGGCGGACGGCGTCGTGGCCCTCTCGGCGATCTGCACGCACCAGGGTTGCACCACCACCGGATGGAACCCGGACAACAACTCCCTGCTCTGCTTCTGCCACGGTTCGGAATTCGTCCCCGGGGAGGGCGGGCGCGTCGAGAAGGGGCCGGCGCGAAAGCGGATCCCAGTTCTGCCGATCGCCAAGGGTGAGACGGGTGTCATCGTGGTCGATGCCGGCTTTCGCGGCAAACCCGGCCCGAGCACCTGACGGCACGCGAGAGGATCGACGGCGGACCGACCGGCTTCTGACCGGAGCACCCGCCCGGAAGGGTCGACGCCATCCGACCGGCCCATTGGAACGACCGAACATTCGGGAGAGCAACGATGTCCAGGACGACCCGTCATACGCCACCGATGCAAGCGCTCGCACCCCTGCTCGGCTCCGCGCTGCTCGGCCTTGCCACCATATCGGGCGCCTGGGCGGCCGAGGGCATTCCGAACTACAAGCCCGTGACCGACGAGCGGCTGGCCAATCCCGAGCCCGAGAACTGGCTGCAGTATCGGGGCAACTATGCCGGTTGGGGCTATTCTCCCCTGGACAAGATCACGCCCGAGAACGTCAAGCGTCTCGTGCCCGCCTGGACCCTGTCGACGGGCGTCATGGACGGTCACCAGGCGGCACCGACCGTCAACAACGGCATCATGTTCATCTCGACGCCTCAGGCGCAGGTGCTCGCGGTCAACGCCCGCGACGGGCAGGTTCTGTGGCGCTACCAGAAGGACCTGCCGCCCGAACTGTTCCAACTCCATCCGACGAACCGCGGTGTCGGGCTCTACGGCGACAAGGTCTACGTCGCCTCGACCGATGCCTGCGTGACGGCGCTGCAGGCGACCACTGGCAAGGTCGTGTGGACCAAGTGCGTCGCCAAGTGGAAGGAGGGCTACTACATCACGCTCTCGCCCCTCGTGGCCAAGGGAAAGATCGTCGTCGGCGTCTCGGGAGGCGAGTTCGGCATCCGAGGCTTCATCGCGGCCCTGGATTCCGAGACCGGGGACGAAAAGTGGAAGACTTACACCGTCGCGGGTCCCGATGATCCGGGCTTCGCGACCTGGAAGGGGGATTCCTGGAAGACCGGCGGCGCGCCGGTATGGGTCCAGGGCAATTATGATCCCCAGAGCGAAACGGCCTATTTCGGGACCGGCAATGGCGGGCCGTGGATGCCGGATACCCGCCCGGGCGACAATCTCTATTCCACTTCGGTGGTCGCGCTCGACATCTCCACCGGCAAGATGAAGGGCCACCATCAGTATCACTACAACGATGCCTGGGACTGGGACGAGGTCTCGGCGCCGCTGCTGATCGACATCAAGAGGGAGGGGCGCACCATACCGGGCCTGGTGCATGCCGGGCGCAACGGCTTCCTCTGGACTCTCGAGCGGACCAAGGACGGCCCGATCAGGTTCGTCGATGCCAAGCCGTTCGTGTATCAGGACGTGTTCACGGCGATCGACCCGAAGACCGGGCGGCCGACCTACAAGGCCGACAAGGTCCCGGATACCGGCAAGAAGGCCGAGTTCTGCCCGAGCCTGTGGGGCGGAAAGGACTGGCCGCCGGAAGCCTACAACCCCAAGACCGGACTGCTCTACATCCCCGCGAACGACAACCTCTGCGCCGTTGTCGCCGGCGTGCCGGTCAAGGGCCGCAAGCCGGGGGAACTCTACATCGGCGTGCCGGTCGAGGAGAT
>JAKONB010000105.1 GCA_022702195.1 Beijerinckiaceae bacterium
CGCCATGGGGCATCGAAGGCGATGCCAGGCCTTGAACGAGTTCAGTCGCAAGGGACGACCGAAAGCCTTTCCGACACCTTGGCGGTTCACGCCGCGCTGGTGACGACAGGGCTCGTATTGCCGGCCGCGTCCGCATCTGCCTGGCATTCCGGCTGGCCGAGATGACTATTCACGGCGGACGCATGGGGACGCCCGGCGAAGACGCACATACGGCTCAGAAAATCAGACTGGAGCCACCTCTCGAGGAATGGCGGTTGCAGGCAAGGTCGGCGTCTCGAATTGATAGGCTGCGTCCGCGTGCATCACGGTCGCGGGGCGGTGGGCGACGATCACCCGGGTCATGCGCAGGTCCCGCAGGGCGGTCGCGATGGCGGCCTCGGTGGGCTCGTCGAGATGGCTCGTCGCCTCGTCGAGGAAGAGAATCTCAGGTCGTCGGTAGAGCGCTCGGGCCAGGATCACGCGCTGCTTCTGCCCCCCCGACAGCGTGGAACCCATGTCGCCGACCAAAGTCTCGAACCCCATCGGCGTCCGCCGGATATCGTCGAGGACCGCGGCGCGGGCTGCGCATTCCGCGATCCAGCCCGGATCAGGCCGATCGTCGAAGCAGGCGATGTTTTCGGCGATCGATCCGGCAAAAAGACCGTCGTTCTGCATTACGCCGGCGATGCGTCGGCGATAGGCGGTCGAGCCGAGGGTGCGCAGATCCTGGCCATCGATCAGCACGCTGCCCTCGCTGGGCGGTAGCAGGCCCATCATCACTTTCATCAGGCTCGACTTGCCGCATCCCGAAGGTCCCGTGATGGCGAAGCTCGACCCTGCGGCGATGTCCAGGGCGAGGTCGCGGAAGATCCAGGGTTCGTCGGTGCCGTACCGCAGGGCGAGGCCGCGCACCACGATCATGCCGGTCGCGCGCCCGGACGCAGCGATGGCCGGACTGGGAGTCAGGGGCGAGAGCGTGACGGCCTCCTCCTCGGGCTCGCTCATCACGATGTCCGACAGGCGATCGGTCTGGACGTTGAGCATCCGCAGTTGGAAGCCCGACTGGATCAAGTTGCCGATCCGCTGCGAGAACTGGTCACGGTAGGCGAGGAAAGCTACCAGCATGCCGAGCGTCATCGACTGGTCGATGACCGCGCGGGCACCGAGGACGAGGATCAGGAGGCGATCGATCCCGGAGAGCAGTTCGTTGGCACGCCCGAAGACGAGATCGAGGCGCTGCAGGCGCAGGCGCGCGTTCACCGAGGTGACGAAGTGGTTCATCCAGGTGCCACTGCGGCGCTCCCGCAGGTCGAGGAGCTTCACGCTCGCCATGCCCCGCACGGTCTCGATGAAGTGGGATTGCTGGCGGGCCTCGGCGACAATGGCCTCCTCCGTTCCCTCCCGATAGGAGCCGTAGGCAAAGATCCGCAGTGCTGCGGTGAGGGCCGTGGAGGCGACGACCACAAGCGCGAGCCATCCGCCAAAGATCGCCAGCATGGCCAGCATGCCCACCGACATGATCCCGTCGAGGATCGCCTGAACCAGGTCCGTGGTGATCCCCTTCTGGATCGTGGCCAGGGAGCCGAAGCGCGAGATCACGTCACCGACGTGGCGCTTCTCGAAGTAGTCGAGCGGCAGGCGGGAGAGGTGGCCGAACAGGCTCCCCGACCATTGCAGGTTGAGCGTCGTACCCGTCAGCATGATCGCCCAGGTCCGCGCCACGGAGAGCACCAGCTGGATTACCAGAAGGAGCGCCAATCCCACCGCCACCACCAGAAGGAGGTCGAGATCGGCATTCACGATCACCTCGTCGATGACGATCTGTGAGCCGATGGGCATCAGGATCGCGACGAGTTCGATCCCGAGAGACAGGGTGAGGATATGGGCCAGCGCCGGGCGGATGCCCCCAATGGTCCGAAACAGGTCCCGCAGGGCGAGCCCGCGCTGGCGCTTCTCGCGCACGAAGTGCGTCGTTGGGCTTGTCTCCAGGGCAACGCCGGTGAATTCCCGCGAGATCTCCGCCAGGGTGAGCCGGCGGCGCCCGCGCGCCGGGTCGTGGATCGTGATGCCGTTCGCCCGCACCGCCGTGAGCACCACGAAGTGGTTGAAGCCCCAATGCAGGATGCATGGCAGCTTCAGGCGCGGCAGGTCTTTGAGTTCGACGCGCAATGCCCGGGTGGCCAAGCCTATCGTCCCCGCAAGGTCGATGAGGTTGCGCAGGGTCATACCCTTGAGCGACAGCGCGTGCCGCCGTCGCATCGTCCCGAGATCCACGTGGCGGCCGTGGTAGCCGAGGACCATGCCGAGACAGGCCATGCCGCATTCGGCGGCTTCCGCCTGGAGCAGCACGGGCACGCGCCGGCCGAAGCCGAAGTGAAGGTTGTTCAGGAGGCTCACCTGGTCATTGCCCCCGGGTCACGAGATCTACGCTGCGCTTGACCCGGTACAGAGGGTCGAGGAGCCATCGGTAGAGAGGACGCTGTTCCAGCGCGATATCGGCCTCCACCCGCATGCCGGCCTCCAGGCGACGCTTCTCTCCGTAGGCGAGCACCGCATCCTCATCCGGGCGCACGATGATGCGATAGATCCCGTCCCCGCTCTTCGCCTTGCCGGCGGCAGGCTCCGGCGCATCCGCGGCCTCCAGAGGTGCTCGGGTCACCTCGGAGACGATGCCGCGATGGAGTCCGAAGCGCTGGAACGGGAATGCCGCGTATCGGAGCATGACCGGCTCGCCGGTATCGATGAAGCCGATGGCGGAGGATTCGACGAAAAGGTTCGCCTGGAGACGCCCCTCGCTGGGCAGGAGTGTCAGCAGCGTTGCGCCCGCGGCCACGCTCTGGCCGGCCTGAACACGGATGGAGGTGAGGATTCCACTCTCTGGCGCCCGCACCTCTATGCCCCGGCGGGCCTCGCTCTCGGCCCGCTGTTGTTCGAGTTGAGCGGCGGTGCGGTCCATCTCTGCGAGGTCCCGGGCGAGTTTGTCGTCGAAGGTCGCCAGCGTCGAGCGCAATTCGCCGATCTTCCCCACGAGCTGGAGGTTTGAGTTCCGGAACTGCGCGAGTTGCGAGCTGGCCTGAAGGTAGAGGTAGTTCTGGTTCTGGAGATCGGCGGAGCGCGCGAAGCCATCGCCGACAGCTTTCGCCAGGACATCGACGCGCTCCTTCAGCGGCGGCACCAGCTTCTCCTGCAGGCTCACCTGCTCCACGAGTTGGCGGGATTGGGATTGCAGGTTGTCGATCTGCTCGGCGAGCGACTTCTTCTCGGTCTCCGCCATGCTCGCGCGGAGGGCGGCCTGGGTCTCGATGCTGGTCTTTTGCCGCGCGAGCTGCTCAATGATGCGCTGCTGGGTCGGGCCGTTGGCCGATACCGCGTCGAGATCGAGCGTGTAGAGGAGCTGTCCGCGTCGGACCTTGTCGCCCTCCTTGACCGCTGAACTGCC
The DNA here is from genome assembly GCA_022702195.1 of Beijerinckiaceae bacterium. GTDB lineage: Bacteria > Pseudomonadota > Alphaproteobacteria > Rhizobiales > Beijerinckiaceae > Methylobacterium. The sequence goes on from JAKONB010000105.1 coordinate 3,419, forward strand.
GACGCGGCCCGCCACGGGGCTTGCCACCGTCATGAGGCCTACATCGGGGGTCAACATTCCGTAGGCGTGCACGCGGCGCGTGTAGGTCCCGATGCTGACGTAGAGAAACACTGCAGCGCTCATCAGTACCGTCATCCCGGTGACCGTACGGATCGAGAGGGGCTGAACGATCTGAGCTTCGCCCAGCCAGGAATCTTTGCGTGCCCGGGCGACCTCGGCGCGAAACAGCGGTGTTGTCATCGAGCTTGGTGTTCCTGCGTACCGCACCTCGCGGTCGAGCCCTGTGGCATGCCGCGCAGTGCGGCCGAACAGTATGGATGGTGTACCACTGGGCGTAGGCGACAAACCCACGAGGAGCTTGTCGCCTACGGTCGGATCAGTCGGCCGTCAGGAAAAGACCGAAGGACCCGGACGCAGTCATTTCCCGCCGAGCAGGCCACCCACCGCACCGAGCAGGCCGCCGACGAGCCCGCTCACGAGGCCGCCGACCTGACCGACGACGCCTGAGACCGCGCCGAGTTCGCTGGATAGGTCGAGATCGAGGCCAACGCCCAGGGACAGCCCACCGCCCACGGCGTCGAGTTCCGTCGCATCGAGTTCGCGAATGGTATCGATGTTATTCGACATAAATTCTCCAGTTCTGAATTCAGATGGCAATCGTTCTCGTTTTCTCTTCGTTTAGTCCAGAGGAGCATCGGTGCTGCTCCTGAAAGCAAGGTAGACGATAGGAACGATGCATCAAGCCAGCCTATCAGGGCGGTCTTTGTCGAAGCGGCTCTTAGGTCAAATTTTGATCGGCTTGTTTCAGGCGAAGCGTTACGAGGGGAAGGGGTGCTTTTCGTAGAGCGATCGGGATCTGTTTTGGCCAAAATTGAGGTTTGGACAGCCGGCGTGGACGATCTTTCCTAACTCGCTGAAAAACAACAAGGATCAGTCTAAAAAGTGACAACTTGTCGCAGAGAATATTATGTCTCGGCTTCATTAAGGACAGGAAAAATCTTCCTCAGAAGCAACCCTTAGGAAATTGCTCCCGTTGCTGCGGTCAGGCTATACCCAGGTGCTATCGAGCGTCAGATCGGCAACCGGCTCCTCATTAGAGCTGCGTTGGATAAACCCTCGAAGCCGACCAGATTTTTCACCGGCATGCGGAGGCAGCTTCATGAAACTGGAGTTCCGCGATTTCGGCGGCGACATTTCCTTTGACGGGGAGATCAAGACGGTGCTGTGCGACAGCACCGGGAACGGATGGCGAGGTCTCTATTTCACCGACATGATCCTTGGAGCGAACGGGCGTGTCTCGATCGAGCAGAGGGGGTTGCACTTCGGGCTGTCGTTGCGCCCACGTGACCAGATTTTCCGTCACGGCACCCAGGATCATTGCTTCAACGAGGACAACATCGCCGTGCTGCAGCCCGGCGCTTCCGTGTCCGGGACGTGGATGGGGGAATTTCGCAATCTGAACCTGAAGATCGCCCCCGAAACCATCGAGCGGATGGCGGAGGTCGCACCGAACCGAACCGGGATCGAAACGCAATTCATCAGCGCCCGCTCGCAAGCCGCCGTCGAATATCTGCTGCGTGCCGTGTCTGTAGATCTTCAGGGGGGCTGCCCCCACGGCGCGCTTCTGGTCGAAAGCGTAGCCGCCACGCTGATCCGCCTGTTCTCAACGTCGGAGAGCGGGCGCCGCTCGGTTCCGAGGTTGCGGTCTTCCGAGGCGGCTCTTCTACGTGACCTGATCGCATCACGCCTTTCCGAACCCCTCAACCTCTCACATTTGGCGGAGGCGGCAGGACTGAGCGTCGGGCATCTCGTTCGCGCCTTCAAGGCATCTTTCGGCGTTACCCCCTATCAATATATTCTACGCGCGCGGGTCCTGTACGCTCGGGAATTGATCGAGACCGGTCGTGTGAGTCTTACGGATGCGGCGAACCAGGCTGGCTTCACTGATCTTAGCCAGATGTCCAAGACCTTCCGGAAAATCCTCAATCTCACGCCAAGCGCAGTGGCTCGGCAAGCCCGCAAAGGCGGTCGAGCTTTGACTGACGCCTGAGATCCGATTTGGCTCGCCAGATCGAGATAACCGTCCACGTTGTTCGGCACCGGACAAGGCCTCTCCACCGTGGTCCGGCCGTTTCCGATGCGCAGACTGTTTCCCATCGAGTGACGGCGATGAGTGGAGGACTTGCAGAATGACCGCTTTCGAGCGGGGGCGATCGAACCCAATGGCAATGTTGGGTCGGCCTAGCACGTTCAACTTGCAATATTCTGGGCGAATACCCTCCAAACGTGTGACGTTCTGGCATATTCGGCCCCGGCATTCGGTGGAGCCGGCTTGCCCCGAAACGATGAAGGCAGCCTATGGATTAGAAGAGGTATGTGGCACCCAGCCGGGAGCACGGTCGGGGGCGGTTCGAGCACCTCGTTGATGTACGCTACAGGGTACAGCGAGCGTCACGACGTTCGGAGCTACCGAGAGTCGGCGGGGCCGTTTGTCACTCCAGGAGCTTGAACAGCATTGCCTGCTGAAGGGGGGCTTTCAACCGTGAATTACCGCGCACCCTCCCTGTCCGACGACGTTCGACCAATCACTGCCCGAAGTGGGTCCCCGGAACGACCATCGGGCAAAACGACGCGAGCCTCGATATCGGAGAACCCCGCGTGCCGCAGATAAAGGGCGATGAGCTGCGCCTGGTCATCCCCGCTCAGAGCGCGCCAGATGGCCACTGCTTTGGTTGGAAAGCACCGATTGGAGAACGTGATGATGATAGGTGCGCCTGGCGCGAGTACCCGCGCGGCTTCACGCAGGACGGCGACAGGATCTTGCAGGTACTGCACCCCGACGCAGATGAGGGTGGCGTCGATGCTGGCCGTCTCAAGGGGTAGGATGGGATCGACGTTGAGATCCTGCTCGAAATGCCGCGTCAGGCGCGGATTCGCGGCAAGCTCGCAGAGGTTCAGGCCGTGCCCGATCACAGCGGCGTAGGCGACGTCCGCTGGCAAGTGGCTGACCCAACTGGACATCAGATCCAGGATGCGTCCGCCGGGCGGCAGCAGCGTACGGTATAGATCCGTCGCGGCTTCGATGGCCGCGTCATCGATGTGTGTGACGAAGCGGGGCTGGGCGTAGAAGAGGGTGTCCGGCGTCCGGTCCTGCTTTGCAAAGGCCGCAGGGGGAAGTTCGGGAAGGGTGGTCATCGCCATTCCTGTTTGCCTGCCTCACCGTTCGGACGACAGGCCGTTCGAGAAGGAAAGCTCAATCGGGGAGATCGTCCCGAAACATTGGTCTCGATCCTCGGCTTTGTCCTGGGGGGGATCGTCGCGCTCTCTCGTCAGGGGACCTCGAACCGCGAAGGACATGCGACGATGGGAGTGTGGCCCGCGCCCTCATCGAGTCCTTGTCACGATCCGGTCGATGATCGCGTCGGCAATGGCGCGGTTGTTCATCTCCAGCATCATTATGTGACCGTTTCCGTGAATGCCGTGGTCGGCCAGCGCGAGACGATCCGGCTTTGCTCCGGCCTGGGCGAGAAAGGCCCCGGTGCAATCGTCCATCGTCGCCCGGAACGATGCTTCACCAGTGACGAGGACAGCCGGCACCTTTGTGAGGTTCGGGAACTGCCGAGCTGGCTCCGCCTGCAACCAGCAGCGGATCTGCCCTGGTCGTTCCGGCCGGTCGGCCTGTACACGGTCAAATCGGCCGGCGAACTCACAGGGGGGCTCAACCCGGAGCGGCACATGGGTGATGCCGTAGGGCTGCGCCCGGGCCTCGCCGCCACGCTCGTACCATTCTTCGCCGCCCTTGAACCTGATGTCGAAGAAGGTTGGTCCAATCGGCTCGACGGCGACGTGCGCCTTCACAAGATCAGGCCGTTGATCCGACACGGCCCAGCCGAACACCCCTGCTTGCGAGTGGGTCAGGACGACTGAGGGACCGACCTTCTCAAGCAGGGTGATCAGCGCCGGATTGACCAGTTCCTCGCTCCTCAGCGCACTCCCGATGTGGGGCAGGAGGCCCTCCCGCCAGAACGCCTCGAACACCCTGGCCCGCGTCCAGTCCTGGAATCGGCGATGGGCCGAGGACGAGGTGCAGAACCTTGTGGCGGTCAGGTCGTTCCACTGGCACCCGGTGCGCAGCACGAACAGTATCGCGTCCATCGCTTTGCGATCGGGGGGCGCGGATTGTGGCACCCCAGGGGATGAGGGGGACGCGGCGGCAGTAGGAGCTCCATCCGCGCCCGCAGGTCGTTGGGCAGACGATAACCGTCGTCCAGAACCGACGGATTGCTCGCGCGGCCCTTGCGAGGTTCGCTCATCCCGTTAACATAGAACGCCTCATCTCAATGCCTAGCGAGATCGGCTCTTAGCCAGCTTGACGATCGCCGGCACGTCAGAGGCGACGGCAGCAGGCTCGGCGAGTGCCGTCGCTCCGAGACCAAACAGAGTGCAGGCCCCGAGCAGGGTCGAGTTCCGCACCGACATTCTCCCGTGGACGTCGGATACGTCCTGTCAGGAGTATCGACGGCACTCGCGCTGTGTCCATTCGTGGGGCTCGCAAGCTCGAACACGCCCGCTAAGCGGCCCCGCAACCTGTCGCTGACGTCTTTCTGTGTCATGACGGTACCGGAGGCATCGAGGGGCTACCTCGACGGAAGCGTGTCAAAACTCGGATGGAGAGGCACGATCCAACCCACCGTGGTCAGGCGCGACTTCAGAGGTTGGGGGCGCCGCCGTGACGGGCGCGCGCTGGCGCCGATCTCTGTGATGTCGATTACCGGTTCGCGCCGAATCGGCGATCGTTTCGGCGGACGTTGCCCTAGGAACCCGCCAACATGCTCGTCGACTGAAACAGCACGAAGACCAAAGCACACAATGCGGCGGCGGCCAGGAGATACGTGATCGACTTCATGAATTTGGTCATGGGTCCGGTTGCTTATTCCAAAGAGTTTCGAGGGGTGTCATCGGCTCGGCCCAGGGGAACGACCAGTGACGTGGAGAGGGTCAACCCTCGCTGCCTCCCGAGGGCTTCCGACACGAATCAATCGCCCCTCATCGCCCCGACGGTGCCGGTTCCGGTAGGCTCGGGGGAGGCGTTCCAACGTCCTGTGGGCTGGCCAACTGCTGACGGATCTCGGCCAGTTTCGCCTGGGCTGCACTCAGGTCCTGCCGGGTCGATGCCAGACGGTCGTCGATGGTGGCCGCCTCCTTGTTCCGCGCCGCCAGGGTCTCGGTGAGGGTTGCCAGCTCAGTTTGGGCCTCGGTCTGTTGCTTTCGGAGCGCGTCCAGGGCCACCGACCCGGTGTCGCGGTCCTCGGACAGTTTCTGAAGCGCCTGCTCGGCTTGGCCGCGTTCGGCAATCACCCGGTCGCGCTGCGCCTGGGCCTCGGCCAACTCCTTCTGGGTGGCGGCCAGCGCATCGCGGACCTGCTGGGCCTGGCGGGTGGACTGCGCGATCTCCGAACTCAATGCCTCGCGGTTGGCCGTCAGGCCGGCCACGGCCTGTTGCGTCTCTGTGCGCTGCTTGGTCGCCTGTTCGCTGGCAGTGCGCGCATCGGCGAGTTCCTTCTGTGCCGCCGCGGCGGCCTCACGGGCGTTCTGCTGGCGCTCCTCGGCCTTGGCGAGGTCGGCCGTCTTGGTGGTGGCTTCCTGCGCCATGGTGGCGAGGTCGGCGCGCAGCTTGGCTTCCTGCACGCGGGCCTCCTCCAGGCGGCGCCCGACCTCGGCGAGATCCTGGGTCCGGCCAACGGCGGCTTTCTCTGCGGCGGCGATGGTCTCACGCAGGGGGACGAGCTTCTGCTCCGCCTCGCTCACCTGCGATTGCAGGCTTCCAAGGCGCTGCGTTTCGGCCTCGGCCGACGTCTTGGCTTCGGATGTCTTGGCCTCTGCCGCCTGCTGCTCCTGGCTCAGGGCCGCGACGCGGGATCGGGACTGTTCCGCGGCCTGGGCTGCCTGTTTGTCTTCCTGCTGCGCGGTTGCGATCTTAGCCTGGAGCGCGGTCAGGGTTCCGGCGGTCGAGACCTGCCGGTCGAGATCGCCCTGGAGGGCCGTCTGCCGGGTTTCCAGATCCTGGATGCGGTGGTCGCGCGCGTTGCGCTGCTTTGCTCCGGCGATGGAGGCGACCATGAGCCAGACCAGCAGCACTGTGGCTACGACCGCGAGGCTGAACGGGAGGGGACGGCGCAGTTCCGCGCGATAATCGATGGCCATGGGTGTCTCGCAATGTCCAGGAGAGACGTGACGCGCTTCCCGGCGCGGCATCGCTGGGCATCGAATGCGGCGGACACCCGCTGGCGTCCGCCGCATTCGCGATCGGCGTCTCAGGCTGGCGTGCGCCCGTCAGTGGCGTAGCGGTCGATCGCGGACGGAAGCTCCCGTGAGAGGCGGGACAAAAGCGCCTCGCGGCTCAAGCCGGTCTGCTGTGCGAGGTGGTCGAGGGTGTCGGCCCCGATGGCCCGTTCCAGGTCTGCCTCGGGGATGTCGCGGTTCGGTCCCTGGTTGACCCAGGAATGCGCTGTCTCGCCATGGCCGCCCTTGGTGAAGTGATCGACCAACTCGGTGAGGCCGCTGGCGATCATGCCGCCGATACCGGCGGTCCCGACGCCGCCGAGCAGATTGGTGAGGTTGGGGAGGCCGCCCCCGGCGCCGGAGAAGGTCGAAGGCGTGCTCGGAATCGGCGATACCGTCGCGTGAGACGGCGTCGCATCATGCCCTTTAAGAAGCTCGGCGAGCTTGTCACGATTCTGGTAGCCGGCCACGGCCAGCAGGCCCAGCAGCGCGGTCATCGAGGGATAGCCCTTGCTCATCGTTCGTCCTACGCTTTGGTGCTTCGAGGGGGGGACGTTCCGGCGAGGTCAGTAACCCCGGCGGTTCGATGGCTTCGTTGCTCGGCCGCCGAAGCGGCGGCTCAGAAAGGCGATGATCTTCGGAAGCAGGAAGGCGGTGAGGAGCTTGCGGATCATGAAGGTGTCTCCTGGTACGGACGTGGAGCTTGGGGCGGGACGGCTGGCACACCGGGAAGGCGACGGAGGCGAGGCTGATCTCGGGGCTCGCCCCGGAATCCGCAAAAGGTCGAAGACCATTTTGACATCACGCTCTTCAGCGATTCACCGCGCATGAGACGAGGTTTCATCCGAATACGCTTCATAACACGCTCTCGATACGAGCGGTTGCCTGTGACCTTGCCGGCGGTGGTGCTCATCGGCTGTCTCCCCCACCGAGGACGGGATCGGCCGGTCGCGGGGACCGGCCGAGAGGGATGGATCAGCGACGGCCCGCGTCGTAGCGCTCGGTGAGGGTCGAGAGCTGCGGGGCGCCGAGACGACCGCCGAAGAAGCCGGCCAGCGCGCCGAGGATCAGGGCGAGCGCGCCGTAGAAGGCGCCCTGGGTGGCGGCGGACTTAGCGGCAATGGCCGCGGCCTCGGCCTTCTGTTTGGCGGAGGCGACGGCGGCGTCGTACTGCTTCTCGTAATCCTGGATCTGGGCCTTGGCCTGATCGGCCGGGATCCCCTGAGCCTTGGCCAGCGCGTCGGCGGCGCGGTTCTCGGCCTGTGCCTTCTGAGCCGGATCACCGGTGAACAGGGCGCGGATCGCGGCCACCGCCGCGTCCTTGGCAGCCTGCGGGTCCTGCCCGGCAGCCTGCTGACGGACCGACTGCTCGATGCCGTCGAGGGGGGTCGAGATCTTGGACAGGGACGGCGCCGCGGCCTGGGCCGCAGTCTGCACCGTCCCACCCACGAGGGAGCCGGCCCCGCCCAGCGTGCTGGTCACGCCCGAGAAGGCGCCCCCGATGAGGCCGCCGGCGGCGGAGGTCAGCAGGTACAGGACGACCAGGGTGGTGACCGCCCATGAGACCAGACCGTGCAGACCGGCCGCGCCGTTGACGGGCTTGCCGGAAAGCCGGCCGGCGATGAGGCCGCCGGTAAGCGCGGCGACGATGCCGGACCCCACGAACCAGAGACCGGCGCTCATCGACAGCGTCGAGGCGGCGGGATTGTCGGCGGCCGTGGTGCCGACGCTGGACAGGCCGACGCCGACGCCGACCATGTTGAGGATGACTTGGGTCACCAGGGCGGTGACGGCACCCGCGAAAATGGCCCCCCAGGAGACCTGATTCAGCAGGACAGTGCGGGTATCGGCCGAGGCCGCGGCGGTAGGGGTCGCGAGGATGGGAGAGGTGGACACGTTACAAAGCTCCGGGTCGTCAGTCGTCCGAGAAGTTCGGTCGTTCGAGAGGGATTGGGCGAGCGTTCGGTGGAAAATGAAGCGGTGCGGCTCAGTCGCGACCGTGGATGAGCAGGCCGATGCCGTAACCGAGGAGGCCGGCCAGAAGCAGCGCAGCGACCGGATGGTCGGCCACCTGATGCGTCACCGTGCGGCTCCCCTGGCGCAAGCTGCGGCCGCCTGCCTCGTAGGCGTCCTCCGCGTAATCGTAGACCTCGCGTCCGGCATGGCGCACGGAGCGCTCGGCACGGGCATAGGTGTCCTCGGCGGTGCTCCGGGCCTGCCGCGCGCGGTCCTCGACATCATTGGATTCTAGATGGTCGCCCGCCGCGTCGCGGACCCTGCCGCCGATGTCGCGGGCGGTCTCCGCGACCCGGTCCGCGACATCCCGTGCGGTGTCCTTCGCCTGGCCGTAGAGGTTTTCGGCGGCGCCCTGCGCCTCGCGAGCACGGCCCTCGACGGAGTCCCGCTTCGAGCCGGTGATGTCGCCGACGGCGCTCTGAAGCTTGCCGCCGAGTTCCTTGGCGGCCCCCGTTAACCGATCCGTATCGACCATGATGTTCCTGTCCCCTTCAAGGTGATGGTGATGTTCGCTGTGGTGCGACGGTCGACCGAAACTACGTTCTGGATGTGGATTTCGGTTTCGCGTCGGACTTCGGTATTCCTTGTTGAGCCTAGCCCTTGGTCTCAATCTTTTCGTCGCCGATCAGCGTACGCGATGGCGTCCTTCGCGGAGCCCTTGAGCTTGGTGCTTGAGCTTGGTGACGGCGTCGGATGGCTGCTGCGCGATCTCTAAAACCTCAGCGGGTCGGATCTTTCATCGTCGCTTCAAGGTGGCCTGTGACACGCGTGAGACAATGATGCAGATGTACTAGGTGAGCGATTTTCATGACCCGGTTGCCGAGATCGGGAAGCCGTTCTCTCGGCCCCACACGATGGCCTCGGATCGCTTGTGCACGCCAAGCTTGCGATACAGCGCGGCGGAGTGGTTCCGGACGGTGTTACGGGAAAGGTCCAGGCGGCGGGCGATGGTGTCGTCGGCCAAGCCTTGGCAGATAAGGTCGAGGATCTGCCGTTCCCGCACCGTGATGTTCGGGACGATGCCATCCTTGTGATCGCTGCCCGGCCGGCGGAGATTGGCGAGTTTCTCGATCAACCCGCGGCTGAACCAGGACGTGTCGGCCATCACTGCCTCGACAGCCTCGAACATCTCCCGCTCCGAACGTTTCCGATCGGTGATGTCCTGTAGGACCATCAGGGCGAAATCCTCGTCGCCGATCGCGACCCGCTCGGCCGAGATCAGGCAGTCGAGGTTGGTCCCGTCCTCGTGGCGCAGGCAGACCTCCAACCCAAGCACGTAGCCGGTGCGCGTCAGGGCACTCTCGAACTTCGTTCGGGCCGCGTCGTGGACCCAGAGGCCGATATCGGCGGGCGAGCGTCCCGTGACCCGGTCGGCGCCGTAGCCGAAGACCCGCCCGAACGCCTCGTTCATACCGGTGATCCCGAATCCCCCGGCGCGTGCCAGAACCGTCGGCACCGGGGTCAGCCGGAACGCCTTGGCGAAGCGCTCCTCGCTCTGGCGCAGCGCGGTTTCGGCCTTCTTGCGCAGATCCAGATCTGCGAAGGTGAACAGCATGCAGGGTTCGTCGCCAAGTTCCATGGGCTGACCGGCGACGATGACGAAGCGGGTGCCACCACTCGGCAGGTCGAGGCAGGCTTCCATCTGTGGGATGGTGCCGCCGGCCTTGAGCCGAGAGATCGCCAGGTCCCGGCTCCGTGCGTTGGCGAGGACATCGACCTCGTAGACGCTGCGCCCGATGACGGCGTCCCGGGTATAACCGGTCATTTCCAGAAAGCCGAGATTGACCTTGACATGGCGCAGGTCCGACAGGCGGCAGATGACGGCCGGCGCGGGATTGGCGTTGAAGGTGGCCTCGAAGCGTTCCTCGGCGTCGAATTGCTCGGACACGTCCTTGAGGATCAGAGCCAGACAGCTCGGGTTGCCGTCGCGGTCCGTGGCTACGAGGCTTCGGAGGGAGTGGACGAAGTCGATCTCCGGTCGGTCCTGGCGCTTCACCTCGACGATGACATCGTGGAAGTGCTCGCCGGAAACGACCCGCTCCATCGGATAGTGATTGGGGGCGTGATTGTTGCGGTAGCGCAGGGCAAATCTCTCGCGATAGGCCGCTACGGTCTCGCCCAATTCTTCGAGTGACCCGGCGCCATGCATCGCAAGCGCCGCCGAATTCGCATAGGCGATGGTCTGGTCGGGCTCGACCAGGATCACCCCCTCGCTGAGACCGGCGACGATCTGCCGAAGTTCATGTCGGTCGATGCCCTCCACCACCTGTGAAAACCTTCCCCGTCGCTTGGATCAAGCCAAGCCGTAACAGTCGCCTCGGACGGCGGTTCCGGCGACGATCGGGAATCGGATGGTATATTTATATCATTGACGTGAACGTAAACGATCAGATCGAATGGCGCTCACGCTCGGCATCGTACCGGGGCAGATCGCGAGTTCGCTGCCTCAGGACGGGGCGTCTTTTGCCCGTCGTTGTTCGCCCGGATCCGCAGCCGATCACTTTGGGCCGGGTCACGCCCCTCGGATCTTGTT
>JAKONB010000117.1 GCA_022702195.1 Beijerinckiaceae bacterium
GAATCGCAAGCAGATTTTACGGGTTCCAGGAAATCCACCGCGCCGGGCGCGCGGATTGCCGGTCCGGGTGTCAGACCACATGGCCGGGACAGGCGCAACCGCAACAGCGTCGCATCGACCCTATTCCTCTGCACAGTTCAGGCTCTGTGCCGTCTATCGTCCCGCCCGGCATGATCCGTTCACCATGGGGCGATCATCGTGCGCGCGTTGTCTGCGAACACGCCAACCGGAATGAGATGGAGATGGCCGGGTGATCGAGCGTCTTGAGTTCATCCTCGCGCTGGCCCGGGAGCGGCATTTCGGCCGGGCGGCGCAATTCTGCAACGTTTCGCAGCAGACTTTGTCGGCGGGCGTCAAACAATTGGAGGAGCGCCTCGGCGTGATGCTGGTCCAGCGCGGCTCCCGCTTCCAGGGCTTCACCCCGGAGGGCGAGCGCGTGCTCGACTGGGCCCGCCGGATCGTCGGCGACGCGCGGGCGATGCGCGAGGAGGTGGCGAGCCTGCGCCGGGGCCTGTCCGGCACCCTGCGGCTGGCGGCGATTCCCACCGCGACCCCCGTGGTCGCGGCCCTGACGACGCCGTTCCGCGCCCGCCATCCCGAGGTGCGCTTCTCGGTCCAATCCACCACCTCGGGGGAGATCCGCCGGCTGATCGCCGATCTCGAGATCGATGCCGGCATCACCTACCTGGAGAACGAGCCGCTGGGCCGCCTCATCGCGGTGCCGCTCTACCGCGAGCATTACCGGCTGCTCACCGCCGTGGACGGCATCTTCGGCGCCCGCGAGGCCGTGACCTGGGAGGAGGTGGGGCGCATTCCCCTCTGCCTGCTCACGCCGGACATGCAGAACCGGCGCATCGTCGACCGCCATCTCGGCACGGTCGGGGGCGTGTCGGCGCCGCTTCTGGAATCCAACTCGATGGTCGTGCTGCTCAGTCACGTCCGCACCGCCCAATGGGCGAGCGTCATGCCGGCGATCGTGGCCGACACGTTCCGACTGGGCGAGCGGATCCGGTCCGTGCCCATCGTCGCGCCCGATGTCAGTCATCTCATCGGCCTCGTCGTGGCCGAGCGCGAGCCGATGACGTCGCTCTGCGCCGCCCTGATCGTCGAGGCCCGCGCCGCCGCCCAGCGTATCGCCCAGGATATCGACGCGCTCTGAACGCCCTGCGAACCGCGTCAACCGGGTGGAAACATCGTGGCGCACGACGCGATATTGCACTGCAAAATCGCAAGATTAACAAAAATCCGTTGTCGCTTCACCGAATGTCGCGGTTGATCTCGATGAGGTGATATACCACCTTGGAACGAGAACAAGATAAGTCCGGGTAGGAACAATGCTGCCGAACGAACCTTGGAGCGCCCCGCGCGCCGCCGGGATCATCGCCGACCATCTTCACCTCGAAGGCGCGACGCTGCCGATCCTCCACGCCCTTCAGGAAACCTTCGGCTACGTCGACGAGGGCGCCGTCCCGCTGATCGCCGACGCGCTGAACCTGTCGCGCGCCGAGGTCCATGGCTGCATCACCTTCTACCATGACTTCCGCCGCGCTCCGGCCGGCAGGCATCAGGTGAAGCTGTGCCGGGCCGAGGCCTGCCAGGCCATGGGCTCGGACGCGCTGCACGCCCAGATCCTCTCCCGGCTCGGGATCGACTGGCACGGCACCACCGCCGACGGCGCGGTCACGGTGGAGCCGGTCTACTGCCTCGGCCTCTGCGCCAACGGCCCCGGCGCCCTCGTGGACGACGAGCCCGTGGCTCGGCTGACCGCGGATTCCCTGGAATCGGTCCTGAACGAGGTGAAGTCGTGAGCGTCACCCTCTACGTTCCGCGCGACGCCGTCGCCCTCGGCCTCGGGGCCAACCGCGTCGCCCGCGCCCTCTTCGCCGGCGCCGAACGGCGCGGCCTCGACGTCACCATCGTCCGCACCGGCTCGCGCGGCATGCTGTGGCTGGAGCCCATGGTCGAGGTGGCGACCCCGGAGGGCCGGATCGCCTACGGTCCGGTGACCCCGGCGGACGTGGACGCCCTGCTGGATGCCGGTCTGGCCCAGGGTGGCGACCATCCGCTCCGCCTCGGCAACCCCGAACAGATTCCCTACCTGGCCCGCCAGCACCGCCTGACCTTCCAGCGTTGCGGCGTGGTCGATCCGGTCTCGGTGGAGGATTACCGGGCGCATGGCGGCTACAAGGGGCTCGAAGCGGCCCTGACGCTCGACGCCGCCGGGATCGTCGCCCAGGTGCGCGATTCGGGCTTGCGCGGCCGGGGCGGCGCGGGCTTCCCCGCCGGCATCAAGTGGAACACGGTGATGCTCGCCGCATCGCCGCAGAAATACGTGGTCTGCAACGCCGACGAGGGCGATTCCGGCACCTTCGCCGACCGGATGATGATGGAGGGCGACCCCTTCAACCTCATCGAGGGCATGACCATCGCGGGCATCGCCACCGGGGCGACGCGGGGATACATCTATCTGCGCTCCGAGTACCCGCAGGCCTTCGCCACCCTGAAGGAGGCGATCGCCAACGGCACCAAGGCCGGCTTCCTCGGCGACAGCGTGATGGGCTCCGGCAAGGCGTTCCATCTCGAGGTCCGGCTCGGCGCGGGCGCCTATATCTGCGGCGAGGAGACCTCGCTGCTGGAGAGCCTGGAGGGCCGGCGCGGCATCGTCCGGGCCAAGCCGCCGATCCCGGCGCTGAAGGGGTTTCTCGGCCAGCCGACGCTCGTCAACAACGTGATGACCTTCACGGCGGTGCCCTACATCCTGGAGCACGGCGCCAAGTCTTACGCCGATTACGGCATGGGCCGGTCGCTCGGCACCCTGGCGATCCAGCTCGCCGGCAACGTCAAGCATGGCGGGCTCATCGAATACGCCTTCGGCATCACGCTGCGCGAGATCATCGAGGATTTCGGCGGCGGCACCCAGAGCGGCCGGCCGGTGCGGGCGGTGCAGGTGGGCGGCCCGCTCGGCGCCTACTTCCCCGATCATCTCCTCGACACGCCCCTCGATTACGAGGCGATGGCGGCCAAGAAGGGCCTCGTCGGCCATGGCG
>JAKONB010000119.1 GCA_022702195.1 Beijerinckiaceae bacterium
TCTTCCGGCGGTAAGATCACCTTGCTGACGGCTGCAAGGCCAACCAATTCAAAAAAAGTTTTCTACGAGCCCGAGAAATCTTCTTTTTTATACCTCGGCTGCCGAGCTGATTGATTACCTAACGACCAACCGGAATAGGAACCACCTCAACGCTTTTGGGTGAGGTTGCTGCATAATACCGCGACTATCCGGCGGCGAAGCTCGAGATTCTGTTCCTTATCGAGGCCGGCGATACCGAGACCGCCGCGGCCCTGGCGGCGGCGGCCCTGCCCGCCCGGTTCGCCGTCATCACGGTGCCGCCCGGACTGCCGCGCACCAAGCCGCGCGCGCTCAACGTCGCCCTGCCCCTGGCCAGCGGCGCCTGCCTCGTGGTCTACGACGCCGAGGACGTACCGGATCCGGGGCAGTTGCGCGCGGCGGCGGCGATCTTCGCCCGGACTTCCACCAAGACCGCCTGTCTCCAGGGTCGGCTCGTCATCGACAACGATCGGGATGCCTGGACCGCCCGGATGCTGGCCCTCGAATACGCGGCGCTGTTCGACGTGCTAAATCCGGCGCTGGCCGCCTGGCACCTGCCGATTCCCTTGGGCGGCACCTCCATGCATGTCCGCACCCACGCGCTGCGGGCGCTCCACGGCTGGGACGCCTGGAACGTCACAGAGGATGCCGATCTCGGCCTCCGGCTGGCGCGGGCGGGCTATCGGGTCGGGATCCTGCCCAGCGACACCCTGGAGGAGGCGCCCGTCGCCCTCCGGCCCTGGCTGCGCCAGCGGACGCGCTGGATGAAGGGCTTCCTGCAGACCAGCCTGACCCATGGCCGCCGGCCGGGCGAGACCGCGGGGCAGCTCGGCCCCCTCGGCGGCCTCTGCGCCCTGGCCCTCGTGCCCGGCACCGTGGGCTCGGCCCTGGTCTATCCGATCTTCATGGTCTGGTCGGTGGCGGACCTCGTGGGTTTCGTCCGGGACGGCGCTCCGGCCGTGCCCGGATTCTGGCCGAACCTGCCCGGCGGCACCGCCGTCACGGTGTTCGTCGCGGGGCTGCTCGCCATGATGCTGCCCGCCGCCCTTGGCTGCGTCCGGCGCGGCTGGTGGGACCTCCTCGCCTGGGTGCCCCTGTTGCCCGTGCATTTCCTGCTCGTCAGCCTCGGGGCCTGGCTCGGCCTGATCGAGTTCGTGACGGCGCCCCAGCGCTGGAACAAGACCGAGCACGGCCAGTCCCGGACCTCGCGCAGCGGCGCCCTGACGCGGAGCGGCCGGCCTACATCATCCGGGCGAGTTCGGCGGCGGCCTCCTCGGGCGGCCGGGTCAGGTTCAGCGCGTTGATGAAGCGGTTCTTCCCATCCATCACGTAGACGAGGGCGGTGTGCTCCATGGTGTAGTCGCCGTCCTTGGTGGGGACCTTGCGCACATAGGCGCGGTAATTCCTCACGGCGGCGGCCACCTCATCGGGGGTCCCGGTGAGGCCGACGATGCGTGAATCGAAGCTCGCCAGGTAGGTCTTCAGGGCGGCGGGCGTGTCGCGCTCGGGATCGATGGCGATGAACAGGGCCTTGGTGTCCGTTCCCTTCGGCCCGAGGGCGGCCAGCACGTCGCCGATCTGCTGCAGCGTGGTCGGACACACGTCGGGGCAATGGGTGAAGCCGAAGAACACCAGGTGGGTCCGCCCGGCGAAGTCGCGCTCGGTGACGCGCTTGCCGTCCTGGTCAGTGAGACTGAACGGACCGCCGACGCTGCTCACCGACACCTCCCCCGCCTTCGGCACCAGCACCATCACGGCGGCGACGCTGAGCGCGACGAGCCCGGCGACGAAAGCCAGGATGGGAAGGATGGGGCGGCGCATGGGGGGCCTTGCGGTGGAGAGGAGTGATTCCGGATCATAATCCGGAATGGTGGACGGAACGATGGACAGCCCGCCGGAACGTCGGACCCATCACCTCTCGTCGGCTTCCAGGGGCGGTCTGTTCGCGGCCAGCGCCGCGCTCTCGCGTTTCAGCGGCCGGCCGACCGGGCAGGCTTCCTGGACGAAGCCGTTGAGGGTGTTGAGGAGATTGTCCTCCACCTGACGGTAGAACACGTATTGCCCGCGCTTCTCGCCGGCGATCAGCCCGGCCGATTCCAGCACCGAGAGATGCTGGGAGATGGACGGCTTCGACATCGCGAAGCGCGCGGCGATCTCGCCCGCACTGAGCTCGGTATGGGCGAGATAAGCCAGGATCTTCCGGCGGACGGAGGAGGACAGGGCTTCGAAGACGCGCTGCATGCAGTCGTATTTAGGCGATGAACTAATCGTTGACAAGCACGTGGGTTTAGTCATTTAGTTTTTTACCTAAACAACGAGGCAGCCTTCGCCATGGCCGAACCCGTCCGATGCACCTCCACCGCTCGCATGATCGCCGACGTGACAACCTCCGCTGCGAAGGGGCACCTGGAATGGGCTCCGGCCAAGTCGCTTTGGATCGGCGGGATGGTGGGGGCGGCCCTGTTCCTGGGACCGGTCCTCGTGACGCCCGGAGCCGTCGCGCTGTTCGTATCCACGACGCTGATCACGTTGTGCGCCGGACATTCGGTCGGGATGCACCGGCTGTTGGTGCATCGCAGCTTCTCGGCCAAGCCCTGGGTTGAATATGTCCTGGTCTACCTCGGAACTCTGGTCGGCATGGCCGGGCCGGTGGGAATGGTGCGCCTCCACGACATGCGGGATTGGGCGCAACGGCAGGCGGTCTGCCACGACCTGTATGCCAACCGGCTGCCGATGCTGCGCGACGCGCTTCTTCAGATGCACGCGCGTCTGGTCTTGGAACATCCGCCCCGCTTCCTCCTGGAACCGCGGATCGGGGAGAACCGGGTGATCCAGTGGCTGGAGGCGACATGGATGCTCCAGCAACTGCCCTGGGCCGTGCTGTTCTACGCGGTGGGCGGATGGCCGTGGGTGGTCTGGGGCATTCCCGTCCGCATCGCGGTATCGCTGACCGGGCACTGGCTCGTCGTGCATCTCACCCACCGCCACGGCCCGCAGGGCTGGGTGGTCGACGGCGAGTCGGTCCAGGGGCATGATCTGCCGGCCGCCGCCTGGATCACTTTCGGCGAGGCCTGGCATGCGACCCATCATGCTTGGCCGGAATCGGCGCGCCTCGGCACCGAGCCGGGCCAGGCCGATGCCGGCTGGTGGCTCCTGGGCGGCCTGGAGCGCTTGGGCCTCGTCTGGGACCTGAAGCAGCCCATCGATCTCACCCCGCGCCCCGGCGTGAGGCGCGTCGCGCCCTGAGCCGAGCGGCGCGACCCTTCCCGCGCTGCGACACTCCTGCCCTCGCCTCAGAACCGGACGTGACCATGCCCACGGCATCCTGGCTCATCACCGCCCGCATTGCCGTCGCGGGCTTCATCGGACTCGTCGTGTCGGTTCTCGCCATCGAAACCTTCTGGCTGCCTTCGCCGAACGGCGCCGGCATGGGCGCCGGGATGGACGGAATCGGTCCCTTCCTGCAGGAAGCCTTTGCCGGAACCATGATCCTGATGGCGTTCGGGCTCTTGCTGGCCGGTCCCCTGATTCTGATCGCGATCCTTGCCGGAGCCATCCTCCGGCCTCTGATCGAGCGGCATCTCCTGGCGTGGAGCCTCGCCTCGCCTTTCGCCGTATGGCTGTTTGCCTGCTTTTTCTTCGCTTTGACGACGCAGAACGCTTATTTCGAGACTCATGGTCTCATCGATCGGTTGTCCGTGACCATCGGGGCGCGGGACACCCTGCTGTTCCTGTTCGCCCCGTTCGTGTCGGGCCTCGTTTTCTACGCCCTGTCGGTGCCGCGTGGGTGCCCACCGGTGAATTAGGAATCCGGCGTCAGATCGCGAGCTTGTCCGGATCGGCCGTCGCGGTGGCCGCCCTCGCCCCGTGGTGCCGCAGGGCCTCGCCCACCATCAGCAGGGCCGGCCCCTCCAGGCCCGCCGCCTCGACCCGGTCGGCGAGGTTGGCGGCGCTGCCCGCGACCACCTGCTGGTTCGGCCGCGTGGCGTTGAAGACGAGAAGTGCCGGGGTCGCCGGAGCGAGACCCTCGGCCACGGCCCGTTCCAACAGCACCCGAAGCGTCTTCTTGGGCATGTAGACCACGGTGGTGACGCTCGGATCGGCGAGCGCGCCCCAGTTCAGGTCTTCGGGCAACGCGCCGCGGCGGTCGTGGCCGGTGACGAATTGCAGGCGGCGCGCGGCGTCGCGGTTGGTGAGCGAGACGCAGAGCGAGGCCGCCGCCCCCTGCGCCGCCGAGACCCCCGGCACCACGCTGACCGGGATACCGGCCGCGCGGCAGGCATCGATCTCCTCGCCGGCCCGGCCAAAGACCAGCGGGTCGCCGGATTTCAGCCGCACCACTTGCTTGCCCGACTTGGCGAGCTGGACCATCAGCGCGTTGATGTCGTCCTGGCGGCAGGAGGGGCCGTGCCCGGTCTTGCCCACCAGCATGGTGCGGGCCTCGCGGCGGGCGTAATCGAGGATCTCGGGGGCGACGAGGTCGTCATAGAGGATCACGTCGGCGTTGCGGAGCGCCCGCAGGGCCTTGAGGGTCAGGAGTTCGGCATCGCCGGGTCCTGCGCCCACGAGGGTGACCGCCCCGCCCTTCGGGGCGGCCTCGGTCTGCCCCAGCAGTTCGGCCAGGTCCGTCGCGGTGGGGGCTCGGTCGGGCTCGGCGAAGGCGCGGTCGGTGAACCGTTCCCAGAAGGCGCGGCGCTCGGAGAAGCCGTGGAAACGGGCGGTGACCTCCTCACGCCAGTCGCGGGCCGCTCCGATCCAGGCCTTGAATCCGCGCGGCAGCATGCCCTCGATGCGCGCCCGCACGGTCTGGCCGAAGACCGGGGCAGCGCCCTCCGTGGAGATGCCCACCACCATCGGCGAGCGGTTGACGATGGCGCCGAATTTCACGTCGCAGAGATGCGGCCGGTCGACCGCGTTGACGATGGCGCCGGTCTTCCGGGCGGCGGCCACGAAGGCGATGCAGTCGGCCTCGTCGTCCATGGCGCCGATGCAGAAGGCCGCACCCGCGAGATCCTCCGGCTGCCACTGGCGCTCGTGGAGGGTCACCGAGCCCGCGACGATGGCACCCGGCACCGCGCGCAGCTCGTCGCTCGGCTCAGGGGCGTAGACGTCGACATCGGCCCCGGCGGCGGCGAGCAGCTTCACCTTCCAGGGGGCGCCGCCATTGGAGCCGGCCAGCACCGCGCGCTTGCCCTGTAGCGGCACGAAGACCGGAAGGACCGCCAGGGGCTCGAGCCCGGCCGGTCCCGCGCCGCGGGGGGATTCGGCACCGGCGGGGCGGGTTTCGCGCGGGACTCTCGGTGTGCTCATGGTTCTCGGAACGCAGTCTGTGTCGCCGGCAAGGTGGCCCTATGCTGCGTCGCGTGCAAGCGCCTCGGGCAGCAGCTTGCGGATCTCGGGAATGCATGAGCCGCAATTCGTGCCGGCCTTGCAAGCCGCCCCCACCGCCTCGACGCTGCCGGCCCCGGCCGCGATCACCCCGGTGATGACGTCGAGCCCAACCCCGTGGCAGGCGCAGACCGTCGGGCCGGCCGAAGCCGTCTCGGCCCGTCCCGACAGCAGAGCCCGGCGGGCGGCGGGCTCCAGGGCGTCCTGCCCGAAATACCCCTTGGCGGCCTCCCAGCTCGGGCGCGCTTCGGCGGGTCCGTGGGCCAGATAGGCCACGAGGCGGCCGGTCTCGTAGGCGGCGCAGCGGTAATGTCCCCGGGCATGATCGGCGTATTCGGCCAGATCCAGCCCCTGGAACAGGCCGCGCATCAGCAGGGCGACGGCGCGCGAACTCTCCTGCGTGGCGAATTGCAGCCCCGAGCCGCCCTGCACCGTGGCGCGCGCCCACCACCAGCCCTCGGGGAGGGTGCGCTCGGTCCGGGTCAGCAGGAAGCCGCGGTTGCGATAGGGGGCGGGGGCGATGGAAGCAGGGGTCGCCTTCAGTTCGGGCTGGCCCGAGACAGGATCGGGCACGCCGCGCGCGAGCGCCGCGACGCGACCATCCGAGGCGGTTGCGGCGCTCCAGTGGAAGGCCCCGAACAGGTCGCCCGGCCGCATCCCGTCGGTGACCATCACCTCCAGGATCGCGGCGCCATGCGCCGTCGTGACCCGGGCGAGGTCGCCTTCGGCCAACCCGATTCGCGCGGCGTCGTCGGGGTGCATCTCGCAGAAGGGCACGGCCCGGTGGGCCGAGAGCCGCTGGCTCTTCCCGGTGCGAGTCATGGTGTGCCAGTGGTCGCGCACCCGGCCGGTGTTGAGCACGAAGGGAAACTCCGCGCTCACCGGCTGCGCCAGGGCCGGCGCCTGCACGGCGACGAAGCGGGCGCGCTTGTCGAAGGTGTAGAACTGCCCGTCGGCAAAGAGCCTGGCCTTGGCCCTGGCTCGCTTCGGCAACGGCCATTGCAGCGGCAGGGCGGCCGCATAGGCGGAATCCGACAGGTCGCTGACCCCGCCGAGGTCGAAATCGCGGCTGCCGTTGTTCTCGAAGGCGGAGAGCGCGGCGTGTTCGCGGAAGATGGCGGCGGCGTTGGGATAGGCGAACGCATCGCCGTGGCCGAGGCGCTTGGCCACGTCGCAGATGATAGCCCAATCGGCCCGCGCCTCGCCCGGAGCCGTGAGGAAGCGGCGCTGGCGCGAGACCCGGCGCTCGGAATTGGTCACCGTGCCGTCCTTCTCGCCCCAGGCGAGGGCGGGCAGCAGCACGGTCTTCGCCCCCGTGGCCCGGGCGGTGTCGCTGTCGGCCACCGCCTCGGACACCACGTAGAGGTCGAGCGTCTTCAGGCTCTCGCGGATCGCGTCGGCGCGCGGCATCGAGACGATGGGGTTGGTGCCCATCACCCACAGGGCCTTGATCTTGCCGCGCTCGATCGCCTCGAACAGGGCCACCGCCTTCATGCCCTCGCCGGTGATGATGTTGGGCGCGGACCAGAAGCGGCGGACCCGGTCGACCTCCTCGGGTGCGAAATGCATGTGGGCCGCCAGCATGTTGGCGAGCCCGCCGACCTCGCGCCCCCCCATGGCGTTGGGCTGGCCGGTGAGCGAGAACGGCCCGGCGCCCGGCTGCCCGATCCGGCCGGTGGCCAGGTGGCAGTTGATGATCGCGTTGCCCTTGTCGGTGCCCTGCGCCGACTGGTTCACCCCCTGCGAGAAAGCGGTGACCACCCGCTTGGTCTGGGCGAACAGGGCGAAGAAGCGGGTGACGTCGGCCTCGGCGAGGCCCGTGGCCTCGGCGGCGGCGGCGGCGTTCGGGGCGATGCTCCGCGCCCGCTCCAGTGCACCGTCAAGGCCCGCCGTATGGTCGCGTACGAACCGATCGTCGAGGGTGCCGGTATCGGCCAGATGCACCAGAAGCCCGGAGAACAGGGCGGTGTCGGTGCCCGGCCGGAGGCCGAGGAACAGGTCGGCCTCCTCCCCGGTCTGGGTGCGGCGCGGGTCGATCACCACGAGCTTGGTGCCACGCTTGGTGCGTGCGTCGATCATGCGGCGGAACAGGATCGGGTGGCACCAGGCGGTGTTGGAACCGACCAGCACGATCAGGTCGGCCTCGTCGAGATCCTCGTAGCAGCCCGGCACGGTGTCCGAGCCGAAGGCGCGGCGATGCGCGGCCACCGCGCTCGACATGCACAGGCGCGAATTGGTGTCGACATGCGGCGTGCCGAGGAAGCCCTTCGCGAGCTTGTTGGCGACGTAGTAATCCTCGGTGAGAAGCTGCCCCGACAGGTAGAAGGCGATCGAGTCCGGCCCGTGCCGCTCGGCGATCCGGCGTAAGGACCCCGCCACTGTGCCGAGCGCCGATTCCCAGCTCGCCCGCACCCCGTCGACGAACGGGTGCAGCAGGCGGTTGTCGAGGGAGAGGGTCTCGCCGAGTGCCGAGCCCTTGGAGCAGAGGCGGCCGAAATTGGCCGGATGCTCGATGTCGCCGGCGATGCCCGCCCCGCCCTGCCCGTCCGGCGTGGCGAGCACGCCGCAGCCGACGCCGCAATACGGGCAGGTGGTCTTCACGGCGGCGGCGGGTGCCTGGACGTGCGCGTTCATGGCAGGATCCTTGGCGGTCTTTTCGTGTCTGTGGTTGGGAGCAAGAGTCGAGCCCAAGCGCGACGCGTGCCCCTCTTCCCTCTGCGGGCGAGGGACACGCATCAGCGGGCCGGGACAAAGTCCCGCAAGAGGGGAACGTCGTATCTGGAAAGGTCGCCCCCGCTCCCGCCTGCATCGGCAGGGCACCCTCCCCCCGCAAAGGGGGAAGGGTCTTCAGCGCAGCGCTAATATACGTCGGCCTGATAGCGTCCGGTCTTCTTGAGATGGGCGAGATAGGCCACCGCCTCGTCGGGGTTCTTGCCCCCGTGCTGGGCGGCCACGTCGATGATCGCCCGCTCCACGTCCTTGGCCATGCGCTTGGCATCGCCGCAGACGTAGAAGTGGGCGCCGCCTTCCAGCCACTTCCACAGCTCCGCGCCGTTCTCGCGCATACGGTCCTGCACGTAGGTCTTCTCGGCCCCGTCGCGGGACCAGGCGAGCGACAGGCGGGTGAGCAGTTTCTTGTCCTTCAGGCCGTTCAGCT
>JAKONB010000139.1 GCA_022702195.1 Beijerinckiaceae bacterium
CGTTGGTGCGCCCGTCCTCGAACCACTTGATCGCGATGTCGCCCGGCGCAAAGCTGGTGTTCTTCACGCGGGTGAACGGCGTCGACCAGTCGATCCGCTTGCCATGCTCGGCCCAGAAGGATTCCGGATCGTCGACGGAAGCCCGATACATGGCCTGATATTGCGCGTCGTCCGCATGGGCGCCCTCGCTCCAAGCCGAACGCACGTCGACGACCTTCTCATCCATGACGTTTTCCCTGTCGGTGCCCGATCGTATCGCGACACTCCGCGCAGCCGGGTCTTCCAAATATATTCTTAATCGTAAGGAGATATCCGCCGCAAGCGTCTCCCGGTCAGACTTCGGTCCAACGCGGCGGTCCGTTGTGCGTAGCGGCGGATGACGGGGCGGCCGTGGCGCCGCGCGGCACCCTCCGTCCCCTCCGGTTGCAGGCGGTTCCGCCGGCGGCGCGGCCGGCCGCCCGGCGCGGGCGTTCACGCACTCTTGGCGGCGGCGGCGGCCGGGAAGAACATCTCCACCAGCGTCCCCTCGTTCTTGCGGCTCGCGATGCGGAAACGGCCGTGATTGGCCTCCACCAGCGCCTTGGTCAGGGGCAGGCCGAGGCCGGTGACCCTGCGCGCCCCGGACGGGTCCACCCGCCGGAACGGCTGAAGCGCGGTCTCGACCTCGTCGGGGGTCATCCCGATGCCGGTGTCGCGCACCCGCAGGGCGATCTCGCCCCGATCCGCCATGGTGGTGGAGACGATGACCTGGCCGCCCGCCTCCGTGAAGGCGATGGCGTTGGCGATGACGTTCAGGGCGGCCTGACGAACCGAGCGCTCGTCGGCCATCAGGGTCGTCAGGTCGTCCGAGAAGCTCGTCCTCACCACGATCCGGTCGCGCGCCGCCTGCGGCTGCAGCAGGGCGACGCAGCTCGACACCACGTCGTTGAGGGGGATCGCCGTCACCGTCAGGTGGAAATGCCCGGCCTCGATCCGGGCGAGGTCGAGGAGATCGTCGACGAGGTCGAGCACATGCGTGCCGGCGGCCCGGATGTCGCCCAGGCAGGTCCGGTACCGCTCGCTCCCCAGCGGGCCGAACTGCTCGCTCAGCATCAGGTCCGCCAGTCCGAGGATGCCGCCGATCGGCGTGCGGATCTCGTGGCTGACCTTGGCCAGGAACTCCGATTTCTGCTCGCTGGCCGCCCCGGCCGCGCGGCGGGCGGCGAGGGCATCGGCCTCGTTCCGGCGGATGGCGCTCTCGTGGCGGATCACCGCGCAGGCACGCCGTCCCTCGGCGCCGGCGAGCGGCGACACCCGGATCTGCAGCGCGGGACCGCCGCCCCGGGGCCGGGCGGAGACGTCGCGGATCCGGCCCGGCGCGGCGCGAACCTCGCCCGCCCCGGCTTGGCCCGGCCCGGCTTGGCCCGGCCCGGCTTGGCCCGGACCCGGAACGCCGTGCAGGATGGCCAGCAGGTCCACGGCGCTCTCGGGGGCGAAGAGGCCGAGGAAGCCCGCCCCCACCACCTCGCGCGGATCGAGCGCCAGGAGGGTCGCGGCGGCCCGGTTGAGGTGGAGGATGCGGTCGTTCTCGTCGAGGATGGCGATCCCGTCCTCGATCACGTCCAGGGCGGCCGAGGCGTCGGCGCTGCGATAGGCGACGAAATCCTCGGCCATGGTGGTGGCCCGATGCTGGCGCAGGGCCTCGCCCGGGGCGGCGTCGCGCAGGAGCAGGAGTTCGGCGGCGGCCCCGTCCCAATCGATGGCCGAGTGCTGAAGGTCGACCCCGAGCCCGCCCCCCTCCCGCCGGGTGAGGATCGCCGGGGCGTTCCCGTCCGGGCGGGCATGGGGCGCGATCCCGCGGAACAGCCGGCCGACCCCACCCGCCCCGGCCAGCTCGGCGGCATCCGCGTAGCCGGCCAGGGCGACGAGCGGACCATTGGCGAACAGGATCGTGTCGCCGCGATAGACCAGCACGCCGGTGGGCAGGCGTTCCAGGGTCGCGACCATGGCCGGGTCGGGGCCGCCGGCCGCCGGGTCGGAGGTCCGGACGGCCTGGCCCGGAAACGGCATCACGGCGCCGGTCTGCCCGCGAGGGGCCGGCTCGTCCGCGCCCGCTTCCGGCGCCTCGTCGCCGGCGAAACGCGCCCCCAGGGCCCGGGCGATCTCGCGGAACGCCGCGTGCTCATGGGTGGAGAGGTGGGTGGCCGGAGGCCGCTCCGGGTCGGAGCCGTGGGGGGGCGCCGCCACGCGGCGAAGGGCTTCCAGGGCGTCCAGGGCCGCGTCCTCGGCCCAGGCCACGGCGTCGGCCTGATCCGGGTGCGGCGGTGCATCGGCCGTGACGGCGGCGTGGACCAGGGCCGTCATGGCCGGAGCGGGCTCGGCGGACGGCACCACCGGGACGACGACCGGGTCCGCCACCGTCCGCAGGATGCCGAAGCCGCCGAAACCGCCCCCGGTGCGGGCCAGAGGGGCGCCCGAGAGGTCGAGTTCGACGGGCTGGCCAGGCCCGCCTCGGACCAGCGTCACCGGGATCGCCCGGAAGGTCCGCCGCTGGTCGAGGGCCGACAGCAGGCCCTCGGCGTCGCGCACCGTGCCGGATCGCGACAGGGCGTGCCAGGATTGTCCGATCAGGGCGTCGCCCAGGCCGGCGCCGGCCGGACCCGAGATGTGGCTCAGGGTTCCATCGGCGTCGCTGCGCCAGACGAAGCGGTTCGGCGCCGTGCCGCCGGTGGCCGGCGGAACCGCACCGGGCGGAACCGGGAAGGATCCGGCGGGCACCTCGGCGATGCCGCCCTCGCCGGAGGCGGGCGCGACCGGGGCCTCGGGGGCAACCGCCCCCTTGCGCGGGGATGCGGCCGGGAGCGCGAGAATCAGGATCGGATCGCCCTCCGCCAGGGTGGTCCGCACCACGCCGCAGGTGACCGGCGTCGCGATGCCCCGCCGGTCGAGACGCAGGCGCACCAGGGCCGGCCGGTCCGTGGCGAGCCGCGACGCTCCGAGCTGATCGGCCATGCGCAGATGGGGCGCGAGCCGGCCCGCGGCGTCCGCAAGGGTCCGCGACAGGGCGTCTGCGCCCGCCGAGGCGTGGAGGATGCGGGTGCCCGCGCCGTCGAGGACGAGGAAGACGCCTGATTCGGGCGCGAGCCGGGCCGCGAGTCGCGCATCGTCGCGCCAACGCTCCAGCACGGGCCGAATCCGATCGTCGCCGCCGGGAATGGTCCCTGTATTGCCGCTGTCTGACATTCCTACCTATAACGCGCGACGAAAATCCGATGAGGTTGCGGCGTTCTCTCTATCGCATGCGCGAGTCGGATGTGGACTCTCCTGGACACCGACACACGTTAACCTGCTATCAACCTTAATGCGCCGCCGCAGGCTGGCATAGGGTCGATGTCGTGCTATTGTGCGGCGCACAACAAGCGGTCAACACGCAAACGACAAGGAGAGGATAATGACCAGCACCCCGAATTATGAAGTGCCCGCCGAAATGCGCGAGTTCGCCGAGAAGAGCGTCGACCAGGCCCGCAAGGCCTTCGACTCGTTCATCGGCGCCGCCCGCCGCACGGCCGACACCGTCCAGGGCTCCACCGAGAGCGCCCGGACCACGGCTCAGGACGCCGCCGCCCGCGGCTTCGAGTTCGCCGAGCAGAACGTGAACGCGGCCTTCGACCTGGCGCAGAAACTGGTCAGCTCGCGCGACCTGCAGGAGGCCCTGCAGCATCAGGCCGAGTTCGTCCGCAGCCAGTTCGCCGCGATCCAGGCCCAGGCCAAGGAATTCGGCGGCCTCGCCCAGACGGCGATCCAGCAGAGCGCCGAGAAGGCCAAGGGTGCGATGCAGGAGACCGCGGAGCACGCCCGCAAGGCGATGGAGCAGAGCACGGAAGCCGCCCGCAAGGCCGGCAGCGACGCCGAGCAGGCCCTGCGGAACGCCACCAACTCCTGAGGCCCAGCCGTTTTCGAACGCATCGTCCGGCCCATCCTGCCGTCGCAGGGTGGGCCGTTCTCGTTCTCGGGCGGACGCCCCGGGCCTCGCGGGGACGGCTTGCTTCGGCCATACCCGTCTCCTAACCGTGGCGGCCCCGCCGGGCGCTCCGCCCGGCCCTGGATGCGTCGAAGAAGGCCAACCGCCATGCGATCTGCCCCCCGAATCGGCCTCGCGGCCCTGATCCTCGCCGGCGCGCTCGGAACCCAGACCGCCAGCGCCCAATATTACGACGATGGCTATGGCCGCCCGCCGCCGCGTCGCGTCTACGATGACGACGACCGGGACGTGCCGCCGCCGCCGCGTCGGCGCGTCTACGAGGAGCGCCGCCGCCCCGTGCCGCGCGAGGCCGTCGGCCTCAATTGCGACGCGGTCCAATCCGGCATCACCGGCCTGCAGCCCTATTCCTGCCCGCTGCCGGGGCCGCGCCCCCTGGGTGCGCGGTGCTTCTGCAACATGCCGTTGGCCCCCCTGAGCGCACCCCAGACCGCCGTGGGACGCGTGGTGCCCTAACCCGTCCCGTCGCACCGCACCCGAACGAAAGCCGCGCCATCCCAAGATGACGCGGCTTCTTCATGTGGCCCGGGGATCTGATATCTGATCGGAGCGGCGGCCTCAGTTCAGGACGACGACCTTGGCACCGACCTTCACGCGCTCGTAGAGATCGGTCACGTCGTCGTTGGTCATGCGGATGCAACCGGAGGACACCGCCTGACCGATCGTGTCCGGCTCGTTGGAGCCGTGGATGCGGTACTCGGTGCTGCCGATATACATGGCGCGGGCGCCCAGCGGATTCTCGACGCCGCCGGCCATGTAGCGCGGCAGGTCGGGACGGCGGGCGATCATCGCGGCCGGCGGGGTCCAGGACGGCCATTCGCGCTTGGCCGTGACCGTCTTCACCCCCGACCAGGTGAAGCCGGGGCGGCCCACGCCGACGCCGTAGCGAATCGCCTCGCCACCGGGCATCACGAAGTACAGGCGACGCTCGGCGGTGGAGACCACGATGGTGCCGGGCTTGTACGGGCCGTCGAAGGCGACGATCTCGCGCGGGATCGGAGCGACCTGCGCCTGGGCGGCGGCCTGCGCGCCCTGGCCCACCGTGCCCTGGTAGCCGTAGGGGCTGGCGCCGGTCTGGCCATAGGCCGGGTCGGAATAGGGATCGGACGAGTAGACGTCGCCCGAGGCGGTCCCGAACGGATCGTAGGGATTGGCCATCGCGGGGCCGGCGGAGAGTGCGCAGACACCGAGAATGCCTGCGAGTGCGGTCGCCAAGGTCTTCATCGTGGATGCCCTTACCTGTGCCATAACCTTTGCTATACAAGCGTAGGCATTGCCGGTCGGTTCCACGCACCTCTGAAGATTTCGTCACCGTGACGGCCGGCGGTTACTGAGTCCCTGATGAAACGCCCGGTCTTCGCCGTTCCGCCCGCGCGGCGTTCCGGCGCCGGGGCGCTTCCGGGGCGCCCCGTCAGAACACCTCGTCGGTGTGGACGTCGAACCGCGCCAGATGCGCGTAGCCGAAATTGGTGGTGATCGCGACGTCGGTGGCATCGCGCCCGCGGGCCATCACGATCCGGCCGATCCGGGGCGTGTTGTGCCGGGCATCGAACGTGTACCAGCCGCCCTCGAGATAGACCTCGAACCAGGCCGAGAAATCCATCGGGTCGGGCACGGGCGGAATGCCGATATCGCCGAGATAGCCGGTGCAGTACCGGGCCGGAATGTTCATGCACCGGCAGAACGCCACGGCCAGATGCGCGAAATCGCGGCACACGCCCTGGCGCTGCATAAAGCCGTCCCAGGCGGTGCGGGTGGCGTCGGCGCACATGTAGTCGAAGCGGATGCGGTCGTGGACGTAATCGACGATCGCCTGGACCCGCGCCCAGCCCTTCGGCGTTCCGCCGAACAGCGACCACGCCGTCTCGGACAGCTTGTCGGTGTCGCAATAGCGGCTGCCCAGGAGATAGACGAGAACGTCGGAGGGCAGATCCTGCACCTCGATCTGCCGGGCATAGGGCGCATAGACGTCCGGCAGGCCGGAATCCTGGACCGTAACATCGGCCGAGATGGTGAGCCGCCCCGGCGGGGTGACGATGCGGGTGAGCACGTTGTCGAACACGTCGCGATAGTCCTGCGACGGGATCGGCGGATCGAACTGGATCACATGCGGCGTGAGCAGATCCGGCATCCGCGACGGATGCACGCTCAGCGCAAGGATCATCGGGGTCGGCTGAACCGATTCGAAAGCGATGTCGAACCCAGTCCTGATCTTCATGGTGCTCACCTGATCCCAATCGCAAAACATGGCGCGGATCGGTTCGCCCCGGGGCCGCCGATCCGTCCTGACGGTCAACGCATCACAAACATATCGGTACCGGGCTGGCCCGATGAACTTGGTACAACTTCATCCACCTGAACGCTGACTGTCATACCCAGGTCGTCGGCCGGAAACCCGAAGAACGACCCATGCAGAGGCACCGCCTGGCGGGGATCGCGGGCGACGGCCACGCGGATCAGGTCGCGATTTCCGACGATGCCGTTGGTCGGATCGAACTCCACCCAGCCCGCACCCGGCAGGTAGACCTGCACCCAGGCATGGGTGGAGCCGCCGCCCACATGGCGGTTGCGATCCCCGCGCGGGTTGTAGAGGTAGCCCGAGACGAAGCGGGCCGCCATGCCGAGCGCGCGAACCGCCTCGATCATCAACACCGCGAAATCGCGGCAGCTTCCGCGCTTCAGCCGCAAAGTGGTCACCGGGTCCTGCACGCCCTTCTCCTG
>JAKONB010000559.1 GCA_022702195.1 Beijerinckiaceae bacterium
TAACCTCTTGGCGCGGATGGAAGGCCATGACGCAGCGGTCCGGTCGCCGCTGACGCACACTAGGATCATCGCGCAACCGGACGGGACCATCGGTTTCGGCGAGATGCCGGTGCTGGACGAGGCATTCTGGGCGCAGGCCGAGATCGTCACCCTCGGGCCGAGCCATCGATCCCAGAAAGCGGCCCCGGCACGAAGCCGGGGCCGGATCGATGCGTTGTTTACGCGGCGCTCTTCAGTGCACCGGTATTCTCGTGGAAATCCGGGCCGTTGATCGTGCGGGTCACGAAGCCGTCGCGGATCAGGTAGTCGCCGAAGCGCTCGCCCGTTCGCTTGTTCTTGGCATAGGCGGCAAAGAGCGGGTCGAGGATCGCCTTGATCTCGGTGGTGGTCACGTCCTCGGCGTAGAGCTTGCTCAGGCGCGAGCCGTCGAAGGCCGCACCGAGGTAAAGGTGGTAGCGTTCGGGGCCACGGCCGACGAAGCCGATCTCGGCGATGTAGGGCCGGGCGCAGCCATTGGGGCAGCCTGTCATCCGGATGGTGATCTCGTCATCCTGCAACCCGTGCGAGGCGAGGCTCGTCTCGAGTTCGGTCATCAGGTCGGGCAGGTAGCGCTCGCTCTCGGCGAGCGCCAGACCGCAGGTGGGCAGCGCGACGCAGGCGATGGAGTTGCGGCGCAGCGCGGAAGCACCCTTCGTCAGGCCGTACTGATCGACCAGGGCCTCGATCTCGGCGCGCTTCTCGGCTGGCACGTTGGCGATGATGACGTTCTGGTTGCCGGTGAGGCGGAAATCGCCCTCGTGGATCTCGGCGATCCGGCGCAGGCCGGTGAGCAAGTGCGGCCCGTCCGCGTAATCCTTGATCCGGCCCGAGGCCACGTAGAGAGTCAGGTGGTGGCGGCCGTCGTCACCCTCGGTCCAGCCGTAGCGATCGCCATTGTTGGTGAAGGTGTAGGGCTTCGGCTCGGCGAGCGGCTTGCCGACGCGCTTCTCGACCTCGGCGCGGAAGGCGGCCAGGCCATAGCGCTCGATGGTGTATTTGAGGCGCGCGTTCTTGCGGACCTTGCGGTTGCCCCAGTCGCGCTGCACCGTCATCACCGCCTCGGCGACCTTCAGGGCGTCCTCGGGCTGGCAGAACGCCATCACGTCGGCGGTGCGCGGGAAAGTGTCGGTCTCACCGTGGGTCATGCCCATGCCGCCGCCCACGGTGACGTTCCAGCCGATGACCGTGTTCTCCTTGTCGAGGATGGCGATGAAGCCGAGGTCGTGGGCGAAGACGTCGACCTCGTTCGAGGGCGGCACCGCGATCACGATCTTGAACTTCCGCGGCAGGTAGGTCTTGCCGTAGATCGGCTCGACCTCGGCCACCTCCTCGCCGCCGACCACGCGCTCGCCGTCGAGCCAGATCTCGCGCCAGGCATTGGTCTTGGGCAGGAGCGAATCCGAGATGTCCTTCCCGAGCTGATACGCAGCCTTGTGCGCGCCGCTCTGGGCCGGGTTGGTGGCTGCCATGACGTTGCGGTTCACGTCGCCGCACGCCGCGATCGTGTCGAGCAGCGTCGCGTCGATGGCCGCCATCGTGCGCTTGAGATTCGCCTTGATGACCCCGTGATACTGGAAGGTCTGCCGCGTGGTCGCCCGCAGGGCGCTCCCCGCATAGGTGGTGGCGATCTCATCCAGCGCCAGCCATTGCTTCGGGGTGACGACGCCGCCGGCGATGCGCAGGCGGATCATGAAGCTGTAGGCCTTCTCGAGCTTCTTCTTGGTCCGCTCGGGCCGCAGCTCGCGGTCGTCCTGCATGTACATGCCATGGAACTTCACGAGCTGGCCGTCATCCTCGGAGATCGCTCCGGTGGCGTGCTTCAGCAGGCCGTCTGCCAGGGTCCCGCGCAGGTAGCCGCTGGCGATCTTCAGGTGCTCGTTGTGGGCGAGCCCGGCTTCGCGCGCGGCCTCGGCCTCGTCGATGGGACGGGTGGTGGGCGGAGTCTCGTAGGTGCGGGGCGGGGTCTGGTCGGCCATGGCGGGATTCCGGTCGTTTCAGGTCGTATTCAGTGCGTGTCCCTCCCGGCAGCGTGGGGGAGGGTGGCCCGCGTCAGCGGACCGAGACGAAGTCCGGTGAGGAGGCGAGCGCCCTGTCGGGAGAGGTGGCTCCCTCTCTCGGTTGCTTCGCGACCACGTTCTCCCTGAGGGGAGAGTGGTCCATTCGGCGTCTCAGTAAACGTCCTGCTGGTAGCGATGAGCCCGCTCCAGCGCGGTCACGGCCGCCTCGGCCTCGGCCGGGCCGAGGGATTTCACATTCTGGTAGGCGCGCACCACGGCGTTGCGCACGTCCTTGGCCATCCGGTTGGCGTCCCCGCAGACGTAGAAGCTGGCACCGCCGTCGAGCCATTCCACCAATTCGCGGGCATGCTGGTCGATCCGATCCTGAACGTAGATCTTCTCTGGCTGGTCGCGCGAGAAGGCGACGTCGATCTTGGTGAGGGAACGGTCCTCCAGCGCATCCTGCCATTCGAGCTGGTACAGGAAGTCGTGGGTGAAGTGCCGGTCGCCGAAGAACAACCATGAGCGGCCGGTGGCCTCGATGGCGCGGCGCTCCTGCACGAAGGCGCGGAACGGGGCCACGCCCGTGCCGGGGCCGACCATGATGATGTCGGTGGCCGGATCCTGCGGCAGGCGGAAATGCCGGTTGGGCTTCAGCTTCACCCGCAGCTTGGCGCCGTTCCGGATCCGGTCGGCCACATGAGTCGAGGCGACACCGGACCGCGCACGGCCATGGGTCTCGTAGCGCACCGCCGCGATCACGAGATGGACCTCGTCGCCCACCTCCTTGCGCGAGGAAGCGATGGAATAGGCACGCGGCGGGAGCGGCCGGGTGATGGTGTGGAGATGCTCGGCGGTGACGCTGGCCGGGAAGGTCTCGATCAGGTCGATGAGGTGGCGCCCCTCGATCCAGGCCTTGGCCTCGCCGCTGTCGATGAGTTTCTGCGCCTCCGCGTGGCCGGTCGCCTTGGCGAAACGCTCGACCGTGGTGGCCGACAGGGTGGTGATGTCGCGCTCGGCCAGAAGCGCCTTGCGCAAGGACTCTTCGCCGGAGAGGCCGGCGGCCTTCAGGATCTCCTCGACGAGCTGCGGATCGTTCTCCGGGAAGATCTCCAGCGAATCGCCCGGCTCGTAGGCCGGCACCCCGTCCTCGAATTCGAGGGCGAGGTGGATCGTCTCCTTGTCGGAGCGCGAGGAATTGAGGTTCACGTGGTCGATCACCTCGACGGTGACCGGCTCGCGGCTGAGCTCGGCCTCCTCGTCCTCACCGCCCGCGGCGCGGAAATCGACGGCGACGACGTTGCCGGCCGGCGCCTCGGCCGGGGCCAGCGCCTTGAGCGCACCCTTGATCCAGTCGGCGGCCGGTTTGTCGAAGTCGAGATCGAGGTCGGCGCGGTCATAAGCGCGCTTGGCGCCGAGCGCCTCGAACCGGGCATCCAGCGCCTTGCCGATGGCGCAGAACTCCGCGTAGCTGGTATCGCCGAGCGCCAGCACGCCGAACTCGACCCCGTCGAGGCGGGGCGCACTGTTACCCATCAGCTCGCCGTAGGATCGTACCGCGCGGGCGGGCGGCTCGCCTTCGCCCCAGGTCGCCGCGATGGCGACGAGCTTGCCGGCCTTGGGCAGGGTGGCGAGATCGAGCTCGGCGAAGTCGACGATCTTCGGCTTGAACCCCTGCTTGCGCGCGAGCTTAGCGACATCGCCGGCGAGTTTTTCGGAATTGCCCGATTCGGAAGCGAACAGGATCGTCAGCGGCTCGGCGGCCTTGGGCGGCGCGGCCGGGACGGCAGCCGTGGCGG
>JAKONB010000152.1 GCA_022702195.1 Beijerinckiaceae bacterium
AGCAGGTGCGGCATGCGGGCGAGATCGGCGATGATCGGCTCGCCGCCGATGTTCTTGCCGAGACACAGGGCGAGGCTCTGCTTCGTCTCGGCGAAGTCGACCGAGGCGAGGAGTTCGCGCAGATACACCGTCTCGCGCCGGGCATTGGGCAGCTCGATGCCGATGGCGTTGCGGCCCGGCACCACGGCGACGCGGGCGGAGACCGCCGACATCGAACGGGCGATGTCGTCGGCCAACGAGATCACGCGGCTCGACTTGGTGCCGGGGGCCGGCTCCAGCTCGTAGAGGGTGACCACCGGACCCGGGCGCACGGCCAGGATGTCGCCGCGCACGCCGAAATCGCCGAGCGTCGCCTCCAGCAGGGTGGCGTTCTGCTCGAGGGCCTCGGACGAGATCTGCGCCGAGGGCGCTTGCCGCGGCGGCTCGGCCAGCAGTTCGAGGGCGGGAAGCCGGTAGCTCTCCGGATCGGGGGCCGGCGCGGGCCGGCGCGGGGCCGCCGGCGACGGGGCCTGGGGCGGCGGTGCCACGCGCGAGCGGACCGGCGGCAGATTCTCCTCCGGCAGGTCGATCGCGTCGAAGCCGGTGCCGCCATCGTCCGGCTCGTCCTCGTGATGGACCGGCGCGGGACGACGCGGCGCGGGCCGGGCTTGCATCTCGCCGGTTTGCGCATCGAAGACGGGTTCGCGGCGGCCGGCGCTGGCCGGGACGGCGCGCGGATCGGGGGTGACCCACGGGGCGTCGTCATCGGCGTCGAAGGCACGCCGGGCGGCCAAAGCCGGCGAGGCACCGGCGGCCGGGACACCCGCATAGGCCAGCCCCAGGGTGGCGGCGGCGCGGTCGGCGCGCCATGCGGCGATCCGGTCCGCGAGGGCGGCGCGCCCGCTCATCAGGGCCTGCGCCAGGGCGCCGAGCGAGACGATGCCGAGGCTCGGCTCGTCGTCCTCGTCGCGCCCGTCATGGTGGGCGGCCTGCCCGCGGCCGCGCGACGCGGCGATGGGCGGCGCGTAGGCATCCTCCTCCTCCGCCGCCTCGCTCATGCGGCAGGCACCGGTGAGGCACAGGATGGCGATGCCGGCGAAGACGAAACCGAGGAAGCCCGCCAGGGGTGAGGCGACGATGCTCACCATGGTCCGGGTGCCGTGCATCAGGGCATCGCCCGCGACGCCGCCGAGGCCGGTGGGCAGGGGCCAGCGGGCGGTGGAGGGCAGCGCGCTGGCCACCGCGCTGGCGGCGAAGAACCCCATCACCCAGAGGGTGATCCGCAGGCCGCCGCGCGGCAGCTCCCGCGCGCGCATCAGCTGGAGGCCCCACAGGGCCGGCGGTAGCACGAAGGCCAGGGAGCCGAGCCCCAGCAGCTGCATCGCCAGGTCGGACACCACCGCCCCGCCCGTGCCGAGCACGTTGTGCGCCGGATGGTCGGTGGCGTGGTTCAGACTGGGATCGTCGATGGACCAGGTCGCCAGGGCGACCGTGAAGGCGATGGCACCGGCAAACAGCACGAGACCGCCCAGCTCCGTCATCCGCTTGGCGAGGAACGGCCGAAAGCTGTCGACGAACGTGTCGTAAGGCGATGCGGAACGGCGGAGCGAGCGCATGCGGAACCAGACGCGAGGGGAAACGGTCCGGTAACGCTAACGTCGTCGAGGTTAATGGTCGGTCACCAGCGGCGGATCATTCCGGTGGAAAGCCGCAGGGGCCGAGACGCGCGAAGGCGGCGGTGGATGCCCCACCGCCGCCTTCGTCCGATTCGTCGTTCTCACCCGGCCAGGCTGGCCGGGCGACGGTGGGAGGATCAGAACGTGAGGCCGGTCTCGATCATGTAGCGCTCCTGCGACGTCTTCAGGCCGGAGCGGCCGAAGCCGAGGCCGGGCGTGATGTCGTAGAGCTGCACGGTGGAGAATTCGCCGCGGAGGAAGTAGCGGTCGAAGGTGAAGGTCGGGGTGACGGTGAAGGAGAGCGCCGAGCTGCCGGAACCGTAGAGCACGCTCGTCGCCTGCTGGAAGGGGTTCGTCCGGCTGCCGCTCTGGGTGATGTACTCGAAGCGGCCGGCCAGGGCGAAGGTGTCGCTGAAGGCGTAGCTGGCGAGGATCGCGCCGCCGAAGGTCTCGGCACCGGCGAGGTTGAGGATGCCGTTGCTCTCGACGTTGGTATACTGGATGTACGGCGTCACGATCACAGGACCGGCGGCGTAGGTGTAGTTGGCGCTGATGATGCTGCTGTTCTGGAGGGTGGCCGGCGTCGCATACTGGTAGCGAAGGCCGCGCGACGTCGACGAGTCGAAGTTGGTGTAGCTGGTGAAGTGCGTCCCGCCGTTGATGCCGATCGTGTTGGCATCGTCGATCTTGTAGACGATCGCGCCGGTGACCCAGTTGATCTCACCCGAGTAGAAGCCGTCGGTGGCGGCGAACGACGCCGACCACGGGCCATTGGCCCAGTTGATCTGCACGCCCTGGTTGATCACGTTCTCCTGGTTGAACAGCAGACCGCGCGAGATGTTCAGGTTCTGGAAGGTGAAGGGCAGCTCCGATCCGATCAGGGTCGGCATGCGGCCGCCCTGGATCGACCAGTCGTCGTTGATCACGTACTTGCCGAAGGCGATCGGGGCCGGCGAATAGAGCAGACTGGTCTGGTCGAAGGCGCTGTAGATCGGCGCGCCGAGGCCGGGGATCGTGTAGGCGCCGAAGGCCGCATAGAACTGGAACGGACCGTCGGCCTTCTGGATGAAGGTCATGAGGTTCGAGATGTCGGCGCGCGCGCCCCGATCGGCCGCGATGCCGGGGGGAGCCAGGGCAGTCGGGAGCTGATTGGTCTGGGTGTAGAAGTATCCGCTCACCGCACCGCCGACATAGATGTCGCCGAAGCCGCCGAGGGTGAGGCAGGCCGGGTTCGGGTTCTGCTTGATGACGCCGCCCATGGACGGGAAGGTGATCGCCGCCTTGCAGGATTCCGGCACCGGCACCGGTGCGGGCGCCCTGGACGGCAGGTCGGCCGCGAAAGCCTGGCTCGTCGCCAGCGTCGCGATCGTCGCCGCGGCGGCCAGCAAGGTCATCCGAATGGTCATCTCAGTCAGCCCCTATTGGTTTTCTAAAACCAAACTGACGAAGTGACCTTGACTTCGCAAAACCAAGTTTCGAGCATTTGCCTATTTCATGAGCAAAAACCGCTCGTCTTCGGCGATGCGATACGGATGTGTCCCTTCTGCCACATTTCGCGGACGGGGCCGGCGCCGGGAGTCGTCCGGGCGACCGGAACCGCCGGAAACAGCGTTAACGGATCATGAAAAAGGCTCCGATTCCCTTACGGAACCGGAGCCTTGTCGGCGCGGTGTCGCGATTTTACCCGGCCGATCCGCCCGCCGCCCCCGTGGGAGGAGCCCCGGCTGGCGTGAGGCCCGATTCGCGATCCGCGCGCGGCGTCCCGGAAATCCGATCCAGGATGCCGCGCGCGGGTCTTGTTTCAGCATCGGCTCTTCCGAAAGCCGGCAACCACCTTTCGGGACGATGCTCCCGGTTATCGATCCTGCATCGTCTTTTTCCGAAAGCCGGAGACCACCTTTCGGGACGATGCTCTAGTAGTTGTAGGCGCGCTCGCCGTGGTCGGCGATGTCGAGGCCCTCGCGCTCCTCGTCCTGGGTGACGCGCAGGCCGATGGTCAGATCGACGAGCTTGTACAGGATCGCCGAACCGACGCCCGACCACAGGATGGTGAAGCCCACCGCCTTGGCCTGGGAGAGGAAGGCCGCGGCCAGGTCGTAGGTGCCCACCGCGAGTTCACCGGGCTTGGTGGTGTAGTCCGGCAGGCCGACGCCGCCGAAATCGACGTTCACCAGGATGCCGGTGGCCAGGGCGCCCAGGATGCCGCCGACGCAGTGCACGCCGAACACGTCGAGGGAATCGTCGTAGCCGAGAGCATTCTTCACCGACGAACACATGATGAAGCAGACCGCTCCGGCCACGAGGCCGAGGATGATCGAGCCCATCGGGCCGGCGAAACCGGCGGCCGGGGTGACGGCCACGAGGCCCGCGATGGCACCCGAGAGCATGCCGAGCAGCGACGGCTTGCCCTTCAGCATCCATTCCACGAACAGCCAGGAGAGGGCGGCGGCGGCGGTGGCCACGAAGGTGTTGAGCATCGCCATGGCGGCGGTGCCGTTGGACTCGAGGTTCGAGCCGGCGTTGAAACCGAACCAGCCGACCCAGAGCAGCGAGGCGCCGATGGCGGTCATGGTCAGCGAGTGCGGAGCCAGCAGGTCACGGCCGTAGCCGATGCGCTTGCCGAGCATCAGGCAGCCGACGAAACCGGCGATGC
>JAKONB010000156.1 GCA_022702195.1 Beijerinckiaceae bacterium
CACCACCAAGGGGGGCTGAGCGCATGGACATCCTGATCCTCGGGGGGGCCGGACAGGTCGGCACCGAATTGCAACGCCCCGGCCTCTGGGACACGGGTACGACCGTGCATGCTCCCGCGCGCGAGGCCCTCGACATCACCGATGCGGTCGCCGTCGCGCGGGTCCTCACCGAGCGGCCCTACGATGCAGTGATCAACACAGCGGCCTACACGGCGGTGGACAAGGCCGAGACGGAGGTGGCCGCTTCCTGGGCACTCAACGCCCTGGGGCCGGCGATCCTGGCGGCCGAGACCGCCCGGCGGCGGATCCCCCTCGTCCACGTCTCCACCGACTACGTGTTTGACGGGGAGGGGCAGGGCGCCTACGCGCCGGACGCCCCCGTGAACCCGAGAAGCATCTACGGCGCCGGCAAGGCCGCCGGGGAGATCGCGGTGCGGACCATCAATCCGCGCCACGCGATCATCCGCACCGCCTGGGTGGTGAGCCCCCACCGCGGCAACTTCGTCAAGACGATGCTGCGGCTGGCCGCCGAGCGCGACGAACTCAAGGTGGTGGACGACCAGCACGGCTGTCCGACCTTCGCGGCCGACCTCGCGGAGGGACTCGCTTCCATCGCGAAATGCCTCGCTGGCGATCCCGAAGCCGCCACGGGCACGCATCACTTCGTCAATGCCGGCGCCACCACCTGGTGCGGCTTCGCCCGCGCCATCATCGACGGGTCCGCCCGACGCGGCGGCCGGCGGATCCCAGTCACGGGGATTCCCACCAGCGCCTTCCCGACCCCGGCCCGGCGCCCGGCCAATTCCGAACTCTCCACCCAGAGCCTCACCGCCGCCTACGGCCTGAGCCCTCGCCCCTGGGACGAGGCCCTCCAGGACCTGCTCGACCAGCTGGTCGGACCGACGCACGCACAGAAAGAGGCACGGCCATGAAGGGCATCGTTCTCGCCGGCGGCACCGGCACTCGCCTGCATCCGGCCACGCTGTCGATCAACAAGCAGCTGCTGCCGGTCTACGACAAGCCGATGATCTATTATCCGGTCTCGGTGTTGATGCTCGCAGGCATCCGGGAGATCCTGATCATTTCCAGCCCGGAACACCTCGACAATTACAAGCGTCTGTTCGGCACCGGGGAGCAGTTCGGGCTGAGCTTCTCCTACGCGGTGCAGCCCCGCCCCGAGGGCCTGGCGCAGGCGTTCATCATCGGCCGCGATTTCGTGGGAACGGACGACGTCGCCCTGGTGCTCGGCGACAACCTGTTCTTCGGCAACGGCATGAGCGAGTTGCTGAGGCGGGCCCGCACCCGGACGGAAGGCGCGACCGTCTTCGCCTACCACGTGGAGAACCCGTCCGCTTACGGTGTGGTCACCCTCGACCGGGATGGGCGGCCCCTGCGCCTGGTGGAGAAGCCGCCGGAGCCCGAGAGCCCATGGGCGGTGACCGGCCTGTACTTCTACGACAATCAGGTGCTGGACATCGCCGCCGCCGTGACACCCTCGGCGCGCGGCGAGCTCGAGATCACCAGCGTGAACGAGGCCTATCTGGCGCGCGGACAATTGCACGTGGAGCGAATGTCGCGCGGCTATGCCTGGCTCGACACCGGAACCCATGACAGCCTGCTCGAAGCGTCCGAGTTCGTGCGGACCCTCCAGCACCGCCAGGGCCTCCATGTCGCCTGTCTCGAGGAGATCGCCTATCTCCAGGGCTTCATCGGCAAGGAGCAGCTGATCGCCCGCGGCAACCTCTTCGCCAAGACCGCCTACGGCAAGAACCTGCTGAAGCTAGCCAAAGATGACGAGCATCATCCAGAATTTTTAAAGTAAAATTATTACAATATCATCTCATATTATAAGCATTACTTATTTTCATCATCCAACAGGGACACGAAATGTTCATCAGCAGAAAAGATGTCAATAGACACCGCAACTCTGCAGATAAATCTGATATCATCAACCTATACTATCTATTTTTTGCTCGGGTCCCCGAGACGGACGAAGCTGTCCGCCAAAAAATGAGACTGTCAAAAAATAGGATCATCATCGACCTCCTCGGATCTCAGGAGTTTTTCAATTTTAACGAGCAGGAACTCACGAGGATCATTCGATCCGAACTGCCGGTCGACATAGAATATCGTATTTGGACTGCGAAGTATCTTCCACTGACCAGTGATACCGTTTTCGAGATCGTATCCTCGACGACGTGGGGAGAACTCTACACGAAGATATTCGCCGACCCCGTCTTCAAGAGCCTGGTCGTGGGCAAAGTTCGAAAGTTCAACGGCAGGTTCTTGGAGATCCTACACAGCATCAATCAGTCGAAAGCCGCCGAACCGAATCAGAGCGCCCAGTCGGGACAACAACTCCAACCGACCGGTTCGTTCGATGGATTGTCGGCAGGCATCGCGACCGGATGGATCTGGAATTCACAGTCCCCGGAAGAACCCGCCAAGGTCGAGTTTCGTATCGGACCTGTGGTTGTCGGTTCCGGCGAGGCCAGCCTCTTTCGTCATGACGTGATGGCTGCCGGCTTCGGCAACGGATTGGCCGGCTTTCGCATTCCCCTGACACTCCCCCGTGACAGCAACGACGTCGAAGTTCGAGCCTACGCGGCGGGGACAAACTATGAATTGTCCAATTCGCCGCGCCTGTCGTCCACGCCCGGCCCGATCAAGTTACTTTTCGACCGCAGCAAAAAACTGGATACCGTCCGCAGGATAAAGATTTCACACCGAATCGCCAAGCTCGGGGTTCGGCCCAAAATCTCTCTCATCATGCCCATGTACAACACCAAGCCCGAGTGGCTGGTTCAAGCGCTCGAAAGCGTTCGAAATCAGCTGTCGGACAATTGGGAGCTCATCTGCATCGACGATGCGTCGTCGGATAAGAACGTCTCTTTGATCGCGCAGGCATACGCGAAGGCCGACTCGCGGATCAAGGCCATCCGACTGAACACCAATCGAGGCATCGCTGCGGCAACCAATACCGGTATCGCGAATGCAACGGGGGACTATATTGCGTTCTTGGATCACGACGATTTCTTAGAACCGAACGCCGTCCTCGAGCTGGCTCAAGCGGCCCGCGATGGCGCGGACCTCATCTACAGTGACGAGCTCATCACCGACGCGGACATTGAAAATCCAATTCTTTTGTGTGCGCGACCAGCCTTTTGCTACGATTACTATCTGTCACATCCTTATTTCGTTCACCTCGTTTGCGTCAGAAGGGACCTAGCCCTCTCGATCGGAGGCTGGGATGAAACGATGTCGATATCGGCGGATGTCGACTTCATCCTCCGCACCATCGAGAAATCCAGAACCGTCCTTCATATTCCCAAGACGTTGTACCGCTGGAGGACGCACGGCGCGAGTGCCGGTCACAGCAAGCAGAATGACGTCACACAGGCGACGATCGGCGCCCTGAATCGACATTTGGGGCGCATCAGAACCAATGCCGAAGCCGTCCCCGGCCCATGCTTCAACGTGCACCGGATCCAATACGAAGACCAACCGAAGAAGGTCTTGATCTTCATTCCAACCAAGAACCGTGTCGACGTTCTGCGCCCTTG
The DNA here is from genome assembly GCA_022702195.1 of Beijerinckiaceae bacterium. Taxonomy (GTDB): domain Bacteria; phylum Pseudomonadota; class Alphaproteobacteria; order Rhizobiales; family Beijerinckiaceae; genus Methylobacterium. The sequence goes on from JAKONB010000156.1 coordinate 3,564, forward strand.
CATCGAATCGATTTTCGCCACGGTCAATCCGAACGAAGTCGACATTTGCATCATCGACCACATGTCCGACGACGAGGACACGAAACGCTACATCGCGTCGTTGACGGGGCGAGCCCGCGTTTTTCAGTGGGACGGGCCGTTCAACTACGGCGCCATGCACAATGCCGCTTTTCAGGCCACGGCGGAGGCGCCGGAGCTGATCCTTTTCATGAACAATGACATTGAGACGATCTCCGCCGGCTGGTTCGAAGAGATGCGATCGCAGGCTCTGCGACCGGATATTGGCATTGTCGGCTCAAAGTTGCTTTATCATAACGACACCATTCAACATAACGGCGTCATTATCGGTATGGGAGGCTCGGCCGATCATGCCTTCAAATTCCATCCCCATATGACGGCCACCGGAGATATCAACGAGGGCTACCTGGAATCCCTGGTTTCGACCCGACAATACTCAGCCGTGACGGCGGCCTGCATGATGATGCGCACCGAGCTCTTCAGAAAGGTCGGCGGCTTCGACGAGCGGCTCGCGATCGGCTTCAATGATACCGATCTCTGCCTGAAGGTTGGAGCATTGGGTTACAGGAATATCAACACCCCCTACGCGGTGTTGCATCACTACGAATCGGCAACGAGAATCAAAGACAAGCAAATGGATCACCCCGAAGATTCGGCGTTGTTTATCAAGAAATGGGATCACATCCTCAAGAACGGCGACCCCTTTTACAATCCGCAGCTTTCGATCTCGGGGTCGGACCACGTTCTGGTGGGCGGCCTTCCCCGGAAAAGCATGAACCGGCTGCAAAAGGGGCTCGGTACCGAGTCCATAGACCGATCCATGAGCAAAACGCTTTTTTCGCCGTTGAAGCGGTTTTTCCTCAAGTCCCCCGCGTTGGGTCAGACCGCGCGCGGCAAGGAGCCCGAACACAGTTAGCCCCCCCTCCGCCGCGGTGGGATCCTGAAAAGGAAAGATCGAGCCCCGAAGGGCGTGCAGCCCTTTGACGGGGTTCAGGGACGGCGTCCCCGAGATTGGAATGGCTTCGCCCTGGCTGCCCCGACAGGTCGAAGCCCCTCGAAACCCGACGTTCTCGGGGAGCGGTCGCCCGCAGTGCCGGGCTTCATCCAAAGGTGTTCCGTGACCACGTGTTGACCGGCCGCTCTAACCGTCCGGCCACCGTCGGTTCTCGGCGGGGCAGGACGGCGCGGCGGGCGTGATCCGAGAATCGCGCAAGACGCTCCCGATCATCGGGGGAGGGTTCAGAAAGCCCATTTCCGAGGCTGCGCGTTATGCCTTGACCCCACACGCCTCCGCCATCCGCGCGATCTCGGTGAGCTTGGCCTGGAAGGCCGACCAATCGTCCATTCGCGCGATCGGATCCCAAAGCGCCTCGACCTCCTCGATCAGCAGGGTGCAAGGCCGGTCTCCCGCGAAGTACGGATGGGTGAGGCGGCCCGGATCGACCGGGACGAAGCCCTGCAGGGCGCCCCGGACCGAAGCGAACGCCTCCGAAGCGTAGAGAGCGGCCGACGGGCTCGCGGCGGCGCGGCCCGCGCTGGCCAGCCCCCCGTACCAATCGAAGAAGGTCTGCTCGAACGGCGCACCGCTGCGCGCGAGAAAGCCCCAGAACGCCGCCACGAGGCGATCCGCGGCCTCGTCCCGGGTCCTGACGAGGCCGAGCCGGTCGAAGATCGCATCGGCGAACGCCTCCTGCAGGCTCGGTCCGAAGGTCTTGAGCGCCGGTTCGAGCAGCGCGAGGTCGGCCAGGGGAAGCAGGCATTCGGCGAGTCGGCTCAAGTTCCAGAATAGCGCCTCGGGCTGGCGCCCGAAGCTGTAGAGCCCCTGCGTATCGAAATAGGCGGCCGTGAAGGCCGGATCGCTCACCGGAACAAAGCGCCACGGACCGTAATCGAAGCTCTCGCCCGTGACGTTGATATTGTCCGTGTTGAGAACCCCGTGGACGAACCCCGCCGCCATCCACTGCGCCCCTGTTCGCGCCACGCGCCCGCAGACGGCTTCCAGGAAGGACGCGGCGCGGCGCGGCACGTCGTCGTGCCAGAGTTCTGGCATGTGGGTCCGGATGGTGTGGTCCAGGAGCCGGAGGATGTTCCGAGGTTCGTCCAGGGCCAGGAAGCGCTGGAACGAGCCGATCCGGATATGCGAGTGGCTCAGCCGCACCAGCACGGCCGACCTTGCGGGGGAGGGCTCGTCGCCACGCTCCAGGGCCTCACCCATTTCGATCAGGCTGAAGGATTTCGAGGTGTTCACCCCGAGCGCCTCAAGCAGGGTGGTGGCCAGCACCTCACGGACCCCACCCTTGAGGGTCAGGCGACCGTCGGCGGTGCGCGACCACGGCGTGGTGCCGCTGCCCTTGGTGCCGAGGTCGAGGAGACGGCCATCCTGCAGGTCGTGCAGCTGCGCGAACAGGAAGCCGCGGCCATCGCCGAGGTCCGGATTGTACGAGCGGAACTGGTGGCCGTGATAGCGCAGGGCCAGCGGCGCCGGAAAGCTGCCGGGCAGCGGTTCGAACCGCCCGAAATGCGCGAGCCATTCCTCCGGCGCCAAGTCGCTAAGCCCGACGCGCGCCGCCCATGCGTCGTTGCGATAGCGCAAGATCGTCTCGGGAAAGCGCGCCGGCGCGACGAGGTCGTAGAAGTCCGGGCCGAGATCCGCATGAATCTGCGCGGGCCGCGCGGGGGTGCTGGGCATCATGTCCTCGGATCGCTGGAAGCCGGATCATTCCTCTGCCTCTCGGGAGGTCCGATATCACCGCCCGTGCCGGGGGACATGCCCGAAGGAAGTCTAAGATGACGCGCGCGTTCGGAGAGGGTTGCATCCGCACCAAACTCCATGCTATCGCCCCTCCACCGGACGGACCGGCCACGGATCACAGCCTGCAGCGTGGGCAGCGGACCGTGATAAAGACGTTTCAATCCTTGAATTCATCAGGGATTATTGGGGGATAGTTTAACGGTAGAACAGTGGACTCTGACTCCTCTAGTCGAGGTTCGAATCCTCGTCCCCCAGCCATCGAATTCAGCCTGCTAGGTCCATGACTTAGTGGGCTTTTTCGTGTGCTCACGCACCGACCCGACATGTTGCGGCAGCGACAGCGGAAACGGGCCTTTTGCCCTGTGGGATCCGGGAGATGGGGGGACGAAGCGCTCTCGCCCGGATCTGGATTTCGGACGGAATCACCGACGCAGTTCGGCATCCCATGACTCAGCTTGGTCAGCGCCCGGGTTGCGACCATGCCCCCGGGCGAGCCGCCGCTTGCCGTGCCTCACCCGTGCGACCGGGGCGTATCGCGGTCGTTTCGGCCGTGGCACTCCCAGGGCCGAGGTCGTTTCCACCTCGTGAGGCCGATCCACGGCCGCGCGTGCCATCCGGAACAGGGGCGGGCTTCCGTCGCCGCGCAGACAACCGACGCAGACGGACAAATCGGCGTCGGGAACGCGGGGACGCAGGATGAAAGCATCCATCGCCCGTTTGGCCCGGGCCGTGACCGTCTCGAGGGCCATCAGATCCGGATCGGTAAAACGTGGTGCACCATCGCTGCGCGACAGGGCGTGCGCCGCAGCCAGGAGGGCCATGCCGCCCACCGCGAAACCTGAGATCTTCGAGATCCGCATTGGCCCATGCCCGGCATGACGACGACGCCCGAAGCCATGCCGGTCTATGGTTAATGAATTCCCGCACTTCCCAGCTCCGTCCGTGACCGGACAGGCCGTTCCGTGACGCCCCCCGCGCCGGGCGGAACGCCTCACGGGGGGCGAGCCGGCCGTGTCGCGGTCGGGCGGACGCCCCCCGGAGCGTGCTTTTGACCGCTGACGATGACGTCTCATCACCCCGGAGGGAACTCAGGGGCGTCCGCAAAGCAGGAGCCCCTTGGAAACCCGGATCTCTGACGATCCATCGGGCACGAAGCCAGGCCCCCGCCGCCGGCGCGGGGGCAGACACCCGAGAGTATCGTCCCGAAAGGTGGTTGCCGGCTTTCGGAGAAAGCCGATGCACGATCAATAACCGAGAGCATCGCTCCGGATCCGATTCCCGGGACGAGGCTCTAGGCGCGGCGGCTTTGCCGGCGCGGTTCGCGTGAACGCATGCGCTCGACCAGGGCGCTGGCGCGGGCCGCGATCTCCGCGACCGGCCGCGCTGGCCCGTAGAGGAAGGAACCGATTCCGAAGCCGGCGGCGCCGGCGTCCCAGTAGGGGCCGAACTGGTCCGGGCCGATGCCGCCGACCGGCAGGATCGCGGTGCCGGGCGGTAGGATTGCCAGCATCGCTTTCAGGGCGGCCGGGCTGGCGGCCTCGGCGGGAAACAGCTTCAGCGCATCCGCGCCGGCCGCGAGCGCCCGCAGGGCTTCGGTCGGTGTGAAGAAGGCGGGCAGTGCCGCGAGGCCCGCTTCCTTGGCCGCCCCGATGACGGCGGGATCGCAGTTCGGCGCGACGATGATCCGCCCGCCCGCCGCCGCCACCCGCGACACGTCCTCCACCGCCAGCACCGTGCCGGCGCCGACAAGGGCGCGGTCCCCCAGGCGGGCGGCGATCCGCGCGATGCTCACCAGCGGATCGGGCGAGTTCAACGGGACTTCGAGGCAGCGAAAGCCGGCGTCCACCAGGGCTTCGGCGACATCGACCGCCTCATCGGGCGTGATCCCGCGCAGGATCGCGACCAGGGGCATCGCGTCGAGAACTTGCTGCAGAGTCATGATGATCTCCCATGGCTGAATGTCGGGAGGCTGGCGTCGGCAGCCCCCCCCCCGATGCGTTCGGACCGCGCTCTCGGTCAGCCTCATCGCGATCCGGCCGGAGCGGTGACGCTCGACGATCCGCGGACGCGCAGTTCCTCCCCGATCTGCCAGAGGCCGCACGCCACCGCGTCGGCGCCGTCGCAGCTGGCCGCGCCGGGATACCCGGCCAGCGCCAGGACCTCGGCGTAACGCACCCGTAGGCTCTTGCCGCCGATCAGGAGCGGAGGCGCGTCGAGCATCGGGCGCAGGGCAGCCACCTCTCCGCCGATCAGCATCCCCGAGAGATAGCTCTCGACGGACTCGGGCTCCAAGCCGCCGAGTAGGAGATCGGCCCGCGCCGAGAACAGGACGCGCTCGATGCCGCCAGCCGCGAGGGCGCGCAGGGCTCCCGTCCGGAACGCGGCGGCCGCGAACGGAGCGTCGGTCACCGCCAATTGCCCGAGGAGCGATCGGCTCCGCAGCAAACCGTAGAGCTCCCCGGTCATCGCCGTCGCGAAATCGACGATCCGCCCGTCGACCACGCGCGCCCATTTCGTGTGGGTGCCCGGAAGGATGACGGTCCCGGTCTCGATCCGCGCTCCGAGGATCTGCGTCTCCTCCCCGCGCATGACGTCAGCGACGCCGTTCGGGCCATAGGTGGACAATCCGGGAATGAGGAAGCATGGGCCGAAGGCGGCCGCGATGGGGAGGACCGAGCGCGCCAGCGCGCGGGGATCGGCCGGGCAGGCCAAGTAGGGAGCCTCGCGCCACCCGCCGCGGCGGCCGACCATGCCGGCCAGCACCACGGGTTCGCGCGCTTGCGTCCAGCCCTCCAGAAGGGCGGCCAGAACCGGTTCGAATGCCTCCGGCGCGAGGGCGGCCGCGCCGGCCTCGGAGTTGCGCGCCTCCAGCACGCGCCCCCCCGGCCCGAACAGGTAGGCCCGCAGGTTCGACGATCCCCAATCGACACCGATCATCGCCGCTAACCCGCGAAGGGCCGGGCCGGCAGCCCCGCCACGCCGGCATCGACCTCGAACAGGGCTCCGGCGGCGGGTTCGTGCTCGTGTCCATGGGTCGAGGAGGTGACAAACAGGCGCTCATAGCGCTCGCCCGCGAAAGCGCAGCTGGTGATATTCGTGGCGGGAAAGGCGATGGAGCGGATCCACCGTCCATCGGAATCGAACCGGCTGATCCGGCCACCGCCCCAATGGGCGATCCAGAGGCAGCCCTCCGCGTCGGAGGTCATCCCGTCCGGATAGCCCATATCTGGCGTGAAGTGGAGGAACGGCCGCTTGTTCGCCACCGCGCCGTCGGGCGCCAGGTCGAAGGCGAAGATCGTGCGCAGCGCGCTGTCGCTGTGATAGAGTGTGCGGCCGTCGAGGCTGAAGGTCGGACCGTTGGCGACGCCGTAACCGGTATCGATCCGCCGCCAGGTCAGGTCGGGATCGAGGCAATGCAGCGCGCCGCTCGGCGCCGCGTCGCGCATGTGCTTGCTTCCGGCCCAGATCCGCCCCGCATGGCAGACCTTAGCATCGTTCAGGCGATTGTCGGGCTGGTCGGGCTCTGGATCGCCGATCGGCGTCAGGCAATCCTGGTCCAGATCGAAGACCGCAAAGCCGCTCTTCAGCCCGACGATGAAATCCCGCCGGCCCGCCCGCGGGATGATCCAGCCGACCGGC
>JAKONB010000162.1 GCA_022702195.1 Beijerinckiaceae bacterium
TCGACCTTGAGATGCACCCAGCCGGCCATCTCGATGGCGCCGCAGAAGGTGATCTCGCCGTCGCCCTGGCTGAAATGCAGGTCGCCCATGGAGAGGCCCGCGCCCGGCACGTAGACCGGGAAGTAGATCTTCGAACCGCGCGACAGATCCTTGATGTCGCAATTGCCGCCATGCTCGCGGGGCGGGACCGTCCGGGCGCCCGTGGCGGCCGCAGCCTCCTTCGCGTCGCCCTTGAGGCGGCCCATATGGGCGGTCGGGCCGAAGGGCAGGGTGGCCAGCGCCGGGACGCGGTCCGGGTTGGTGTCGTAGAGGGCCTTCTCGCGGGTGTTCCACGTCTCCAGCATCGTCGGATCGGGCAGGCAGCCGATCAGGCCGGGATGGATCAGTCCGGGGAAGCGCACGCCGGGGACGTGGCGGGATTTCGTGAACATGCCCTCGAAGTCCCAGATCGATTTCTGGGCCTGGGGGAAGTGCTCGTCGAGGAACCCGCCGCCGTTCTTCTTGGAGAAGAAGCCGTTGAAGCCCCACTGGCTCTCGGGCTTGGCGCCGATGTCGAGGAGATCGACCACCAGCAGGTCGCCGGGCTCGGCGCCCTCGACCCCGATCGGGCCGGACAGGAAGTGGACGATGGACAGGTCGATGTCGCGGACATCGTCGGCGGAATCGTCGTTCTTGATGAAGCCGCCGGTCCAATCGTAGGTCTCGACGATGAAGTCGTCGCCGGGCTTGACCATGGCCACCATCGGGATGTCCGGGTGCCAGCGGTTGTGGACCATGTCGTTGTCGTAGGCCGATTGGGTGAGATCGACCTTGATCAGGGTCTCGGGCATGATTTGCTCCCTTCCCAGGTTACGGACCCACGCCCGCTCCGGACATGCGTCCTCCTTCACCCGGAGGCGATTCGATCCGCCCCGGGCTGAAACGTATCATCGGTGAGATGCGGCGCGGGCCGAAGCCCCGGCCGTCACACGGACAGGAAGCGGGCCACCTGGCGCTCGTCGATGTCGGCGCGCAGCGATTCGTGGACGATGTGGCCGTTCTCGATCACCAGCACCCGGTCGGCGACGTCGAGGGCGAAGCTCAGCACCTGCTCGGAGACGACGATGGACAGGCCGCGCGCGTCGCGAATTTTTTTGAGTGTTCGTCCCATCTCGCGGATGATCGACGGTTGAATGCCTTCCGTGGGCTCATCCAGCAGGAGCACCTTGGGGCGACTGGCGAGGGCGCGGGCGATGGCGAGCTGCTGCTGCTGGCCGCCCGAGAGGTTGCCGCCGCGCCGCCCCTTCATCTCCAGCAGCACCGGGAACATGTCGTAGAGCTCCTGCGGCACCCGGCGCTCGTGGGTGACGGTGAGACCCGTCTCGATGTTCTCCTGCACCGTCATGGCGGAGAAGATCATCCGGCCCTGCGGCACGTAGGCCAGCCCCTTGGCCACGCGCTGATGGCTCTTGAGACTCTCCACCGCCTCGCCGTCCACCCGGATCGAGCCGGATTTCACCGGCACGATGCCCATCAGGGTCTTCATCAGCGTGGTCTTGCCCATGCCGTTGCGGCCCATCACGGCGACGATCTCGCCGGGGGCGACGCGGATGTCGAGGCCGTGCAAAACCTCGCTCTGGCCGTAGGCGGCGTGCAGGTCGCCGATCGCCAGCATCGGCTGGATCCCGCCCTGGAGATGGGGCGCGGGGGCGGGAGCAGGCGTGATCTGGAGCATGAACCCGTTCCCTCTCAATGGCCGAGATAGACTTCGATGACCTTGGGGTCGTTCTTGACCCGCTCCATCGAGCCTTCCGAGAGCACCTTGCCCTGGTGCAGCACGGTGACCCGGTGGGCGATGTCCTCGACGAACTTCATGTCGTGCTCGATCACCAGCACCGAGCGGCCCTTGATGATCTGGTTGAGCAGTTCGGCGGTCTTGATGCGCTCGCCGACGCTCATGCCGGCCACCGGCTCGTCGAGCATGAGCAGTTCGGGGTCCTGGATCAGCAGCATGCCGATCTCGAGCCATTGCTTCTGGCCGTGGCTGAGGAACTCGGCCCGCTCCAGCAGCTGGTCCTTGAGGAAGATCATGTGGGCGACCTCCTCGATCCGGTCGCGAACTTCCGCGTCGCGCTTGAAGGTGAGCGCCCCGAACACCGAGCGTCCGCGCGGGAACGAGATCTCCAGATTCTCGGACACCGTGAGGTCGTCGTAGATCGACGGGGTCTGGAACTTGCGCCCGACCCCGGCCTGGACGATGGCGCTCTCGGAGAGCTTGGTGAGTTCCTGACCCTTGTACTTGATCGAGCCGGAACTGGCCTTGGTGCGCCCGCAGATGAGATCCAGCACCGTGGTCTTGCCGGCGCCGTTGGGGCCGATGATCACCCGGATCTCGTTGGGGTCGACGTAGAACGAGACGTCGTTGACCGCCTTGAACCCGTCGAAGGAAACGGTGAGGGCCTCCACCGCGAGCAGGAAGGATTTGTCCGCCGGATCGGCCCCGATCACGTGCGTGGGCAGGAGGGCTGCGTTCATCGGAGGCTTTCCTATTCGGCAGCGTGGGGCAGGGCGACGGCGGGGGCGGGCTCCAGCGCCTTCACGCGCCGGGTCAGGCGGGGCTCGACGTAGGTGCGGTAGATGCCCGCCAGACCGTTGGGGAAGGCCAGCACCACCAGGATGAACAGGCCGCCGAGGCCGAACAGCCAGAGTTCCGGGAAGCTCTCCGAGAAGGTGGTCTTGGCCCAGTTGACCAGCAGCGTGCCCCAGACCGCGCCGAACAGCGACAGGCGCCCGCCGACGGCGGCGTAGATCACCATCTCGATGGAGGGCACGATGCCCACGAAGGAGGGCGACATGAACCCGACCTG
>JAKONB010000209.1 GCA_022702195.1 Beijerinckiaceae bacterium
GTCGAGCGGCGGCGCGGGTCGCGTGGGGAAGCGCATGCGGGGTCTTTGAGGGAGGGTCTGTCGCGGAGGGGCCGTCCGTGTCTACGACCGCGCGGGCGGAAGGGCCAGTCCGGAACCGGTACAGAGCCGGGCGAACGGCTTTCGTTGACGCTGGCGGGTCCGCACACTACCTCCGGTCATCGCGCGTCGTCGCGCGCCCGGTCCCGGCCGGCCATCGCTTTTCCTGACGAGACCCGCGCGTCCGCGGCCGCCGATCCCGCGACGGCCGACCGGCGAGAACCCCCAAGACGCCCATGACCACGTCGCTCGACCTGCCCACGGCACCCCTTGCGCCCGTCACCGAACCGACCGAGGCGCCGGGCGCCGGGGCGCGGCGGATGCCCGAGCGGCAGGGAGGCGAGAAACCGGGCAGCGAAACCCCGGCCCTCGACCCGAAGAGCCCGGTGGCGACCTTCGGGGCCGACGAGCCGCTGGCGATGGATGCCGGAGTGGCGCTCGCCCCGTTCCAGATCGCCTACCAGACCGCCGGCACCCTCAACGCCGACCGCTCCAACGCGGTGCTGATCTGCCACGCCCTCACGGGCGACAGCATTTCGCCCACACCCATCCGGTCACCGGCAAGCGCGGCTGGTGGGAGACCCTGGTGGGGCCGGGCAAGCCGGTGGATACCGACCGCTACTTCGTGATCTGCTCCAACGTCGTCGGCTCCTGCATGGGCTCCACCGGGCCGGCCTCGATCAACCCGGAGACCGGGCGCGCCTACGGGCTCGACTTCCCCCTGGTGACCATCCGCGACATGGTCCGGGCGCAGGCGATGCTGCTCGACCGGTTCGGGATCCGGGACCTGTTCCTGTGTATCGGCGGCTCCATGGGCGGCATGCAGGTGCTGCAATGGGCGGCGAGCTACCCCGAGCGGGTCTTCGCCGCGATGCCGATCGCCACGGGGGCGCGCCACTCGGCGCAGAACATCGCTTTCCACGAGGTCGGTCGGCAGGCGATCATGGCCGATCCGGCCTGGGCCGAGGGCCGCTACCTCGAGGAGGGTACGCGCCCCGCCAAGGGGCTCGGCGTCGCCCGGATGGGCGCGCACATCACCTACCTGTCGGAGCCGGCGCTCCACCGCAAGTTCGGCCGCCGCTTCCAGGGCGGCACCGCGCCGACCTTCTCGTTCAACGCCGATTTCCAGATCGAGAGCTACCTGCGCCACCAGGGCCTGAGCTTCGTGGAGCGGTTCGACGCCAACGCCTATCTGTATCTCACCCGCGCCATGGATTATTTCGATCTGGCCGCCGACCGGGGCGGTATCCTCGCCAACGCCTTCCGGGGCACCAAGACCCGCTTCTGCGTGATGTCCTTCACCTCCGACTGGCTGTTCCCCACCGCCGATTCCCGCGCCATCGTCCACGCGCTCAACGCCGCCTCCGCCCCGGTGGCCTTCGTCGAGGTGGAAAGCGACAAGGGCCACGATGCCTTCCTGCTCGACGAGCCGGTGATGTTCGCCGCCGCCAAGGGGTTCATCGACGCCGCAGCCCGGGCGCGCGGCCTGTGAGGACGTTGCGTCACGTCTCGCCGGCCCCCTGGGACGCCGCCGCCTCGCTGCCGCACGGCGAGGTCGAGGGGGCGCGCATCGACCATCTCGTGGTGCTCGGCCTCGTGGCGCCGGGGGCGCGGGTGCTCGATATCGGCTGCGGCGACGGCACCCTGCTGGCGCTGCTGCGGGACCGGCGCGGCATCGACGGGCGCGGCATCGAATTGTCGCGCGAGGGGGTCAACGCCTGCCTCGCCCGGGGCCTGCCGGTGATCCAGGGCGACGCCGACACGGATCTGGCCAATTACCCCGACGACGCCTTCGACGTGGTGGTGCTCTCCCAGACCATCCAGGCGACGCGCAACCCCCGCATCGTGCTGGAACACCTGCTGCGCATCGGCCGGCAGGTGGTGATCTCGTTCCCGAATTTCGGTCATTGGCGGGTGCGGGCCGAACTCGCCCTGCGCGGCCGGATGCCGGTGACCGCGCTGATGCCGGAGGAATGGTACGAGACCCAGAACATCCACCACTGCACCATCCGCGACTTCGTCGGCCTGTGCCGGGTGATGGGGGCCGAGATCGAGAAGGCCACGGCCCTCGATGCGCGCGGCCGCCCCATGCGCTTCGCCATGCCGTGGTGGGTGTGGAACCTGATGGGGGCGCAGGGGGTGTTTTTGCTGAGCCGGGGCGGGGGGATGTCCGAGGCGCCGCGCCTCACCCCCGCCGGATCAGCAGCGTGACCACCTCGTAGGTCACGGCCGCGCCGCCGGCCTCGAAGGCGCGCAGCACCCGGCGCAGGGCACCCGGCGACAGGGGCGCGGCGTCGCCCGGCGTCCCGGCGCCGATGGCCCGGAGCGCGGCGAGGAAGGCGCGCCCGTCTTCATGGGGCTCGACCAGGGGCTCGGCCGTCACCCGCACCGCGCAGCCCGGAACGGCCAGGGATCCGAGGGCCGCAAGGGTCGGATAGGCCGGCGTCGCCGCCGTGAGGCCGAGGGCCGCGTGCGCCTCGCGCCACTCGGCGAACGTGCCGGAGGCCAGGGTCGCCACCGCCAGGAGGCCGCCGGGGGCGAGGAGCGCGGCCAGCCGCGCCAGCGTCCCCTCCAGATCCTCGAACCATTGGGCGGCCAGACTCGAGGCGATCAGGTCGAAGCCCGGTGCCAGGGCCGGGCGCTCGCCATCCATCACCAGCGGGAGGACCCGCCCCCCGAGCCGCGCGGCGCAGCGGCGCGCCATGGCGGGGGCGAGGTCGGAGGCGACGAGGTGGCGGGGGGCGAGACGGCGGCAGAGCGCCGCTGTCAGCAGGCCGGTGCCGCAGCCGATCTCCAGGATGCGGGGGGCGCCCGCCAGGGGCTCGTCGATGATGCGCCGGGCCAGCCCCTCGGCCACCTGGGCCTGGATCGCCGCCGCCCGATCGTAATCCTCGGCCCCGTCGAAGGCCCGGGCCACAGCCTGTTTCCAGGAACGCATCGCCGCCGCCGGTGAGGATGACCATGCGGCGATAGCCCCGTCGGGCGCCTGCCTCAAGAGAAACCCGACTGTGCCTCCCGCACCCCAGGGGCGGTAAAACCGCCGGGCGCGACCTCGCCCAAGCTTGACTCCGCCGGGGCAGCGGCCATCGTTCCCCGCAATCGACGGACTCCAGCAAAAGATTGCCGGCATGCGCCCGAATTCCCTCTCCGCCACCCTCGCCCTCGGCCTCGCCCTGGCCGGCGCCCTCCAGCCCGCTCTCGCGCGTTCGGGCCGCGAGGAGATCACCCCCGCCGAGGAACGCGAGTTCAATTTCGACGCGAACATCCCCGCCTGCCAGGCCCCCGAGGTGCTGGAGCGGCTCTCGACCCACTTCGCCGAGAAGGAGGCGAAGTTCTGGAACTCCTCGCTCACCATCGTGAATTACGAGCGCATTGAGCGCACCGCCTGGCGCCCCTGGGGGCTCGACTTCTACCCGCGCCGCTATTGCAGCGCCGTGGCCACCACCTCGGACGGCCTGCGCCGCAAGGTCGATTACTCGGTGCGCGACGGGCTCGGGATCATCGGGGCCGATTGGGGCATCGAGTTCTGCGTCCATGGCCTCGACCGCAACCGCTCCTACGCCTACGCCACGGCCTGCCGCGAAGCGCGTCCGTGAGCCTGCGCGTCTGGGGCCTCCTGGCGGCGTTCTTCGTCGTCACCGCGCCGGCCGCCCGGGCGCAGGGCTACGACCAGCGCGGCACGCCGGGGGCATTCGACTTCTACGTCCTCGCTCTGTCGTGGTCGCCGACCTTCTGCGAGACCGACGCGGCGCGCCGCGAGGCGGATGGCCAGTGCCGGCCGGGCCGCGGCCTCGGCTTCGTCGTGCACGGCCTGTGGCCGCAATACACGCGAGGCTATCCGGCGAACTGCTCGTCGGTGGAGCGCTCCCCCACCCGGCAGGCCATCGCGGAGGCCGGCGAGGTCTATCCGAGCGAGGGGCTGGCCCGCTACGAGTGGCGCAAGCACGGCACCTGCTCGGGCCTCGACCCGACCGCGTATTTCCGCGCCGCCCGCACCGCCCGCGCGGCGGTGACGATCCCGGACGCCTACCGGAATCCCACCGGCGACACCCGCGCCGCGCCCATCGAGATCGCCCGTCAGTTCGTCCTGGCCAATCGTGGCCTGCGCCCGGACATGATGTCCGTCACCTGCGCGCGCGGCCAGTTGCAGGAGGTGCGGGTCTGCTTCTCGAAGGATCTGCGCGACTTCACCCCCTGCCCGGAGGTGGCCCGCCAGAATTGCCGGGCGGGCGAGGTCGCCATCGGGGCGGCGCGCTGAGCGTGCTGAGGCGCAACACCGATTCGCTCGGCGAAGGCGACTTGGGTTCGCGGTCCGAAGCAATGCCCGGCGCGGGTCCCCTCTCCTGAAAGGAGAGGGACAGGGTGAGGTGTGTGACCCTTTCAAAGAGGGCCGGCCCCTCACCCCAACCCTCTCTCAAACGGGGGAGGGCGCGCGTCGCAGGTCGCCCGCGCCCAGCGGCCGACCACCCACCTGACATTCACGAGCCCCATGAACTACCGCCACGCCTTCCATGCCGGCAATTTCGCCGACGTCCTCAAGCACCTCGTGCTGACGCGAGTGCTCGCCCACCTCCAGGCCAAGGCGACGCCGTTCCGGGCCATCGACACCCATGCGGGGCTCGGCTTCTACGATCTGACCGGCGACGAGGCCGGGCGCACCGGCGAGGCGAACGATGGCTGGGGCCGGCTCGCCACCCCGTTCGCCCCGGAGGTCGAGGCCCTGCTCGGCCCCTACCGCGCGGCGGTGGCCGCGGTGCAGGCGCGCCACGGGGCGGCGATCTATCCGGGCTCGCCCGCGCTCATCCGCGAATTCCTGCGCCCCATCGACCGGGGCGTGTTCGTGGAGCTGCACCCGGCGGATGCCGAGACCCTGCGCGCCCGCTACAATGCGGATTCGCGCACCAAGGTGATGCACCTCGACGGCTGGACCGCGCTGAACGCCTTGATCCCGCCCCCCGAGCGGCGCGGCCTGGTGTTGATCGACCCGCCCTACGAGGAACTCGGCGAGATCGACCGTCTCGGCGCGTCCCTGGCCAGGGCGGTGGCGAAATGGCCCACCGGGACCTATCTCGGCTGGTACCCGATCAAGGACGTAGCTCGCGTGGACCACATGGTGGCGCAGCTCCACCGCGCCCTGTCCCGCCCGGCCCTGCGCCTCGACCTCCTGGTCACCGCCCCCGACCCGGCCCGGCTGAACGGCAACGGGCTCATCGTCATCAACCCGCCCTGGACCCTCGCCGACGAGGCGATGCGGTTCCTCCCCGCCCTGGCCGAAAGGCTGGCGCGGGACGATTACGGCGCTTTCCGTTGCGAGGCCTTCGGTGCACACGCGTAACGCCCGTCTGGCGGCCGAGCCGGGCGGCCCCTGGATCGCCATCGACAGCGCCCCGATCCCCGGCACCCCGAAACAGATGCGGCTCCTGCGCTGCGGCGACGCCTACTCGATCGAGGTCGAGGCCGGCGAGCTGATGAACGACCGGGATCGCGGCTCCGAGCAGGCGCTCGCCACCGAGACCTGTGCGCGGCTCACCGGTCGCCCCGCGCCGCGCCTGCTCATCGGCGGGCTCGGCATGGGCTTCACCCTGCGCTCCGCCCTGGAGGTCCTCGGGCCGGACGCGGAGGTGGTGGTGGCCGAGCTGATGCCGGCGGTGATCGGCTGGGCGCGCGGCCCGCTCGCCCACCTCTTCGCCGGCAGCCTGGAGGATCCGCGCGTCAGCCTCGTGGAGGGCGATGTGAACCGGCTGATCCAGTCGGGTCCGGCCCGGTTCGACGCGATCCTGCTCGATGTCGACAACGGCCCCACCGGCATGGTCCGGCGCGCCAACGACCGGCTCTACGATGCCTGGGGCCTCAAGCGCGCCCGCCACGCCCTGCGGCCGGGCGGCCTGCTCGCGGTCTGGTCCGGCGGCCCCAACCGCCGCTTCAAGGCGCGCCTCGCCCGCCACGGTTTCGCCGTGGAGGAGATCCGCTTTTCCCCCCGCACGCCGGCGGGCAGCCGGCACGTGCTGTGGATCGCCCGGCGGGGGGAGGATGCGGCGGCGGGTTGACCGCTCGGGGCGGTCAGGCGGCCAGCGGCGTTCCGTCGTCGCGGTAGCGAACGACGAGGTCGTGGGTGTCCTCGTCCTCGTCGACGATCTCGGACCCATCCCAGGCCGTCGATGCCTCGGCCATCAGGGAATGGGCCGGCACCGCCCCCGGCGCGCGCAGGAAGTAATCCACCGGCGTCTTGCCCTTGCCGGACGCGAACCGTTCATGTGGCGCGTGCGTGCCCTGGTTGTCGGCGATCAGCATCCGGTCGGCGTCGAGAACGTCGACCACGAGGAAGATGTGGTCGGCCCCGAAGGGCTTGGTCAGATCGAGCGTCACCGCCACGTCCCCGGCCTGCTGCCGGCCGATCTTCACCCGCTGCCAGTGACGGTCCTTCTCGAGGATACGGGCGAGGCGCCCGGCGCCACGCTCCATGGCGATATCGATGCCCGCCTCGCGCAGGAACATGACCAAGGTACACGCACAGGCATTGTGCGGCGTCGATGTGCCGTAGATCGGAATCATCGCATCGAAGGCCTTGCGCCGGACGGCGTCGCAGCGTGTCCGATCCGCCCCGATGGCGATGAGGTCCTGCAGATGGGCACCGTCGCCCCGCTCGGCGGCGCTCGTGGTCGCGACAGGCTGCACCAGGGTGTGGACGCTGGCGACGTTTCTTGCCGAGGCGGGGGTGACGGTGCCCGCCTTCCAGCCCTCATGCGTCTGGATCGCCTTCGTCAAGGCCGCGATCTGATCCTCTCCCAGGTCCCGGAGGATCGTGGAGGGGGCGATCCCGGTGGCTTTCGAGACGGCGGCCACATAGACCTCGCTCTTGTTGCCGTCGCTCGGCGGCGCGTATCGGTGGATGGCGTCCCTGAGCGTCCGATTCCGGTAGGCTCTGCCCGTGAGGAGGGTGGCGATCGCCTCCAGGCCGGTCTCTTCGTCGGGGAAGATCGCGAAGCGCGAGTCGCCGCCGATGGCACCGCAGGCCTCGGCAAAGCTGCCCTTGATGATGTTGCCGGGATTGAAGTTCCGCCACGATCGGCTTCCGCCGGATCGCAAGGTCTCGTCGCCGTTCTCATCGCGGTAGGCGACAACCAGGGGTGATTTGGACCAAGCCGCAACGAACATGTCGACAACTCCCCATCGAACATCGGGACGCTATCGCCAATCAATCAGGTGTAAAGAGGATGTTTCCTGATTCTTGGTCATTTATATCAATAAAGACGGCACGCTAGGAAGAAGCCGCGTCTTGGTGGACTGGCGGAGGCAGGAGGGGCCATCGAGATATGCAGTATAGGCATCGGGCGGCATGCCGATCCAGCGCGGTATTCCCTGCCGTCAAAGCGGCTCTCCTTCCGTCCCCCCACCATCGAATCGCCCCCGCGCCGCGCGAATCGCCGCGTGATGCGCCTCCGCCCAGCCCACCAGGGCGGCCAGCGGCGTCAGCAGCGAGCGGCCGAGAGCGGCCATCCGGTACTCGACGCTGGGGGGCTTGGTCGGAAACACGTGGCGGGTGACGAAGCCGTCGCGCTCCAGGTCGCGCAGGGTCTGGGTCAGCATGCGCTTGGAGATGTCGGGCACCGCGCGCCCGAGTTCGCTGAAGCGGCGAGGGCCGCCGGCCAGAGCCATCAGCACCAGCGTGGTCCATTTGTCGCCGATCCGGTCGAGCACGTCGCGCACCGGGCAGCGCGCCGGATCGAGCCCGGCCCGCTGCCACTGCGCGAAGGTCTCGGCGAGGTCGTCCGGGCCGGTCGCCGGGGGATGTCCCGGGTCGGTTCTCGCGGCGTAACCCTGTCCCATGAAACTGCCTCCTTCCGGCCCGAGACGGTCTCGATTAAATACCATGTATCGGAAGTAAACCGGGACAGGGATTTCTGCCATGACCACATCCCCCACGACCACATCTCCCACGATCACCTCCCCAAAGCCGCGCCTGTTCGTCACCGGCGCCTCCGGCCAGCTCGGCCGCCTGACCATCGCGGCGCTGCTGCGCACGGTCCCGGCCTCCCGCATCGTGGCGGGCGTCCGCGACCCGGACGGGGAGGCCGCCCAAGCGCTGCGGGTCCAAGGCGTGGCGGTCCGCGTCGCCGATTATGCCCGGCCTGAGACGCTGGCGGCCGCCTTCGCGGGGATCGACCGCCTGCTCCTGATCTCGTCCAGCGAGATCGGCCAGCGCATCGGGCAGCACCACAACGTCATCGCGGCGGCCGGGGAGGCCGGGATCGGCCTCATCGCCTATACGAGCCTGCTCCATGCCGACACCACGCCGCTGGCGCTCGGGGCCGAGCACGTGGCGACGGAGGCGCTGCTGGCGACCTCGGGGATTCCCGCCATCGTGCTGCGCAACGGCTGGTACACCGAGAACTACGCCGCCTCGATCCCGGCGGCCCTGGCGCATGGCGCCTTCCTGGGCGCGGCGGGCGAGGGCCGGATCTCCCTGGCGGCGCGGGCCGATTACGCGGAGGCCGCCGCCGCCGTGCTGAGCGCGGCCGCGCCGCCGGCCGGGCACATCTACGAACTGGCCGGCGACGAAGCCTGCACCCTCGCCGACTTCGCCGCCTGGATCGCCGAGGCGTCCGGCCGGCCGGTGGCGTATCGCGACCTGCCGGAGGCGGCCTTCAAGGAGGCGCTGAGCGGCGCCGGCCTGCCCGAGGCCGTCGCGAGCCTGCTCGCCGATTCCGATGCCGGGGCGGCCGACGGCGCCCTGTTCGAGGAGGGCCGCCAGCTCAGCGCGCTGATCGGCCGGCCGACCACCCCGGTCCCCGCCACCATCGCGGCGGCCGTGACGGGCTGAAGGCGGGTTCCCACCCGACCGCATCGGGCGTCCCGCTCCAAGCCGTCGCCCCCTTCCCGTTTGGGCGGGGGCGATCGCGCAGGGGAGGGCGGGCGCCGGCCTGCCGACCCGGGGGCGAGGCGGTCGGTGCAAATCGGCCATCCGATCCCGGTTCCCCTATTGCCGCCCCAATGGAATGCGATAGGCAGGATTCCGTGCAACCTGCACGGCGTCGGCGCCCGCGCCGGACGGATCGCTCATCCCGGACCATGCATGGTCTTCTTTGTCCCAAGGGTCCTGCTCGCCGGCCTGCTGCTGGCGACGCCCGCCGCCGCCGCGCCCGGCAAGGCTGCCGCGCCGATCCCGGCCGCGACCCTGGCGCTGATGCAGGCGCGCGGGACCACCGCGAGCGCCCCGGTGCTGTTCCGGGCTTATAAGAAAGAGAGCGAGATCGAGGTGTGGAAGCGCGCCGCCTCCGGCCGCTTCGTTCACGTGAAAACCTTCCCGATCTGCCGCTGGTCCGGCCAGCTCGGCCCCAAGCGTCAGAGCGGCGACCGCCAGACCCCCGAAGGGTTCTACACGGTGGCCCAGCGCCAGATGAACCCGAACTCGCGCTATTACCTCTCCTTCGACGTCGGCTACCCCAACGCCTATGACCGCGCCCATGGCTCCACCGGCTCGGCCGTGATGGTGCATGGGGTGTGCTCGTCGATGGGCTGCTTCGCCATGACGGACGCGGTGGCAGGGGAACTCTACGCCATCGCCCGCGAGGCCTTCGCCGGCGTGCAGGCGGCGTTCCAGTTCCAATCCTACCCGTTCCGGATGACGGCCCTGAACATGGCCCGCCACCGCACCGACCCGAACCTCGATTTCTGGCGCCAGCTCAAGGCCGGGTCGGACCGGTTCGAGGCGCTCGGCGAGGAGCCCCTGGTCACGGTCGCGGCGGGCCGCTACGCCTTCGCGCCGGTCAAGGACCCGGCCCGCGAGGCCGTGGTCGCCGCGCGGCTGGCCGAAGAGGAGGCCCGCACCGCCACCCTGGTGGCGGAGGGGAGTGCCGCGGTGCGCACCACCTATTCGGATGGCGGGCAGCACGCCTTCTGGGCGGCGCTCTCCGCCAAGGGCGTGTCGCTGGGCGAGGTCAGCCGGCCCGAGGCCCTGGCCTATGCGGGGCAGGAGGTGGTGGTGATCCCGGCCCATCCCCGGCCGGCCCCGATCCGGGTGGCCGAGGCCGTCTGGTCGCGCTGGATCGCCGCCGATTCGGCGTTCGGACTCACCCGGATGGCCGGCTTCGTGCCCGTCTACGAGACGGCCCCTGTCCGGTTCGCCCCCCTCGTCACCGCCTATCTCGACACCCTGCCGGCCCTGGTGCGCAGCGACCTCGCGGGCCTGCCCGGCCGCCCGGCCGTCGCCGCCTCCCGCGAGGTGATCGCCCAGCGCTGACCGGGGCGGCAGACCCCGTGGCCCTGCGGATACGGGCGTTCGGCGCCGCGCCACGGCACCCGGCCATGTGCGTCGCCGCACATCGGGTGCGGACCCGGCTTACTACCTCAAGACTTGTTCCACTTCGATTCTGGCAAAGTCCCTTTCGCCGCCATGCCAAAACAGGCGACCATGAAGATGCACGCGTGGGATCGCGTCGGCGCGACGACGGGTTCCCGACCCGGAGGGATCGGGGCAATTGGTAATCGAGCGATGACAGTGTCGAATGGTCCGCAGCCGGACGATGGCCTTTCCCTGCGCTTCTGGGGCGTCCGCGGGTCCACCCCGGTGAGCGGCCCGGAATACGCCGAGTTCGGCGGCAGCACGCCCTGCATGGAGATCCGCTGCGGCGAGCGGCTGTTCCTGCTCGATGCGGGCTCGGGGCTGGGCGCCTGCGGCCGGCACTACCGTGACGGGCTGATGCACGCCCTGCCCCAATCCATCGATCTCCTGTTCAGCCATCTCCATCTCGACCACACCGCCGGTCTGCCGTTCTTCAAGCCGGTGATCCTCGATGCGGAGCGCACCCTCAACACCTATTGCGGCAATCTCGACGGAGCCAGCGCCGGCGAGGCCCTGGAGCGGCTGTTCTCGCCGCCGCTCTTTCCCGTCAGCCTCGACATCCTGCCCTGCACCCTGGCCCATCACGGCTTCCGAGCGGGCGAGACCCTGACCTTCGCGGACGGCGCCCGCGTCGACACCATCCTGCTCAATCATCCGCAGGGCTCGGTGGTCTACCGCTTCGACCATGCCGGCCGCCGCCTCTGCATCATCAGCGACATCGAGCATTCCGATCCGTGGCCGGACGCGGCGCTGCTCGACTTCGTGCGCGGCGCCGACCTGATGGTCTATGACGGGATGTTCACCGATTGCGAATATCCGGTCTGCCGGGGCTGGGGCCATTCCACCTGGCAGAAGGGCGCCGAGCTCGCCCAGGCCGCCGGCGTGACGGCGATGGCGATCATCCATCTCCACCCGAGCCACACCGACGCGATGCTGCACGCGATGGAGGCCGAGATGCGGGTGGTGATGCCCAGCGCCTTCATCGCCCGCGAGCGCCAGATCGTGGCGGTCGGCGCCCCGGCCCGCCCGACCGCGCGGTCGCTCCCCCTGGCGCTGACCGCCTGACGGTCCTCCCGCATCCGGCGGATTCCGGTCGATCGCCTCGGTGATCCCGCCCCGTTTCGGCCGCGCGGAGGCTGGACGGTCCCGGCCTTGCGGGCGGGTCACCCCAGGGCGCGGACGGAGGCGCCGACCTTCTGGACCGACGCGTCGACGGCGTCGGCCGCCTGGGCGATGCCATCGACGTTCAGGCGCACGCGCTCGACGCCCTCGGCCGCGACCTGCATGTTCAGCGACATTTCCCGCGTCGCCGCCGCCTGCCGCGTCACCGCCGTCGAGACGCCGAGCGAGAGCGCGCTGAGATGCCCGATGGTGCGGGCGATCGCCCCGATGGCGTCGACCGCCTGCCGGGTGGAGGTCTGAACAGCCGCGATCTGGGTGCCGATCTCCTCGGTGGCCCGGGAGGATTGGCCGGCCAGCGCCTTCACCTCGCCCGCCACCACGGCGAAGCCCCGCCCGGCCTCGCCGGCCCGCGCCGCCTCGATGGTGGCGTTGAGCGCCAGCAGGTTGGTCTGGTCGGCGATGGACCTGATCATCGCCACCACCGCGTCGATCCGCTCCGCCGCCGCCGTCAGGCCGGAGACGATGCCGCCGGCCTCCTCGGCCCGGGCCACCGCCTCGTCGGAGGCGGATTGGGCCTCGACCGCGTGCCGGTTCAGCTCCGCGATGGAGGCGGAGAAGTCCTCGGCGCCGGCCGCCATCGCCTGGACGGTGTCCGAGGTGCGGGCCGCCGCCTCGGCGGTGGTCGCGGCCTGGGCGTTCACGTCGGAGATCGCCCGCATGATGACGCCGATATCGGCGTCGATCGCGCCCCGGCCCGCCGCGCGCCGCAGACGCTCCGTCACCTGGGCGGTCACGTCCGTGGCGAATTTCACCACCGCGCAGGGTTTGCCGGTCCGGTCGAGGATCGGATTGTAGACCCCGTGGATCCACAGGTCGTGCCCGGCCTTGTCGACGCGCCGGAACTCGCCGGCCTGGTGATGGCCGGCGGCGAGGGAGGTCCAGAAATCCCGGTAGGCCGGGCTGTCCCGCTCCGCCGGATCGACGAAGAGGCTGTGATGCCGGCCCCGGATCTCGTCGAGATCGTATCCCACCGTCGCGAGGAAATTCGCGTTGGCGTCGGTGATGATCCCGTCGGGGGTGAAATGAATGACCGCCTGCGCCCGGTTGAGCGCCGCGATCTGGCCCTCATGGGCGACGTTGCGCAGGGTCTGGGCCGTGATGTCGGTGGCGAACTTGACGATGCGGACCGGCTTCCCGCGCCGGTCGAGGATCGGGTTGTAGCTCGCCTGAATCCAGATCTCGCGGCCCCCCTTGGCGATGCGGCGGAATTCGCGGACCTGGAACGCCCCCTGGCGCAGGCTCTCCCAGAAGTCCCGGTAGGCCGGGCTGTCGCGCTCGTCCTCGGCCACGAACATCGCGTGCGGCTGGCCCCGCACCTCGTCCAGCGTGTAGCCGATCAGGTCGAGGAAGAGGGCATTGGCGCGCAGCACCGTGCCGTCCATGGCGAACTCGATGCGTCCCTGCGAGCGGTCGATGGCCTCCAGCGTGGCGCGCCGCCCCAAGTCAAACATGCCGCCGTTCCTCACCGCCACGCGCCGCGCGATATCCTGTTCAGGTTGCCCCATACGGGTCGCCGTTCGTCAACATTCCATGAACGGCCGGACCCCGCGCCGGGCATCGTTCCCGGCCGGTCTCCCGTCGAGACGAGCCACCGATCGTCATCTGTCCTCGCGCCCGCATGGCCCGGGGATGGCGTCGCGCAGGCCGGCATCCACCCCTGTCACGGGACGACCGGTCGGCGGCCGATGACAGGCGTCCGCTGGACCGATGTGGGACGATCTTATCGCGCGCAATCGATCACGTTTCCGTCAGGTGGCGTCCCGGCCGGCCATCGGGGCAGGGCGAGCCCTTCAGGTCGATGAACCTTGGCCGCGATCTCGTGCGTTGCCCGGACGAACCGATCCGTTTTCCCGTGCGAGACCCCCTCATGTTTCTCCGCCACATCCGTCCGGCGCGCCGCGCGCCGGCCAAGACCGTCTCCCTCCTGGCCGCCGGCCTCGCCGGGTCGCTGCTGGCCGGCGCCGCGCCGCTCCGGGCCGCCGAAACCGCGAGCCCGGCCGCTGCGCCCGCCCTCACCAAGGTCGCGAGCTTCGCGCATCAGGTCACCGGCGTCACCGTGGCCAAGGACGGACGGATCTTCGTCAACTTCCCGCGCTGGACCGAAGATTCCGAAATCTCCGTCGCCGAGCTGAAGGACGGGGCGCTGATCCCGTTCCCGAACGCGGAGTGGAATGGCTGGCGCAACGCCCGCAAGGACGAGGTCTCGGCGGCGGACCATTGGGTCTGCGTCCAGAGCGTGGTGGCCGGACCCAACGGCAATCTTTGGGTGCTCGACCCGGCTGCCCCCGCCATGGGCGCCACCGTGAAGAACGGCCCCAAGCTGGTGGAGATCGACCTCACCACCAACAAGCCGGCCCGCACCATCGCCTTCGACGAGATCGCCGCGCCCCAGGGCTCCTACCTCAACGACGTCCGGTTCTCGCCGGACGGCAAGATCGCCTACCTCACCGATTCCGGCGCCAAGGGCGCCCTGCTGGTGGTGGACCTCGACAGCGGCAAGGCCCGGCGCGTCCTCGACGGCGATCCCGCGACCCAGCCCGATCCGAAGGTCACCGTGACCTATGACGGCAAGCCCCTGCGCCGCCCCGATGGGCGCGGCGTCGAGTTCGCCGCCGACGGCCTCGCGCTCTCGCCCGACGGCAAGACGCTGTACTGGCAGGCGATCAAGGGCAAGACGCTCTATAGCCTGCCCACCGAATCGCTGGCCGGCGGCCTGACCACGGCGCTGATGCCGACCTCCCTCGCCGACCAGAGCCTCGCGGGCCGGATCGAGACCGTGGGCGAGAACGGCCCGGCCGACGGCCTGATCATCGGCAGGCACGACGGGCGGATGTACGTGACCTCGCCGCAGGACGATGCGATCAAGGTGCGCGACCTCTCGGCCAAGGGCTCGGCCGTGACCGTTCTGGTCCAGGACAAGCGCCTGCGCTGGCCCGATACCTTCGCGGAAGGTCCGGACGGCACGATCTACGTCACGACGTCGCACATCCAGGATTCGGCCTTCTACAAGCCCGACGCGCCGATCGCCCTGCCTACCGAATTGTGGAGCCTCAAGCCCGCCCCGGTGGAAGCCACCGGCTCGACCAAGCCGGCCCGCTAGCCTCCCGACCGCATCCGCGCCGGACGGGTCCCGCCGTGGGTCCGTTCGGCAACCCAAAAGACCCGATCCGCCGGCGGGTTCACCCATCCGCTCAACCGCCGATGGCGTGACCACCTGACGGTCGGACACAGCCGTGACCGGCCCCCTCTCCCGTCTGGGAGAGGGACGTGCCCCATCCGAAGAGGTCACACGCCTCATCTTGTCCCTCTCCTTCCAGGAGAGGGACCCCGCGCTTTCCCACGCGCCGTGTGAAAGCCGTAGACCTGATCCGGGAGAGACGATGCAGCGACCTGCGCGACGCGCGATCCTTCAGCACGGCTTGGCCGCCCTGGCGTTCACCGCCCTGCCGCGCACGGCCTGCGCCGCCCCGGCCGTGCGGGTGGACGATCCAGGCCTCGCCGCCGTGGTGGCGCCGGACGCCCGGCCCAGGCTCCTGTACGCGCAGGGCCGCTGGTGCGAGGGCCTGTGCTACGCCCCCCGTCTCGGCGGCCTCGTGGTCAGCGACGTGCGGGCCAACCGCATCCTGGTCATCGGCGAGGATGGCGGCATCCGCCCCTTGCGCGACCCCTCCGACAACGCCAACGGCAACACCCTCGACGGGGAGGGGCGGCTCGTCACCTGCGAGCACCGCACCCGCCGGGTGGTGCGGGCCGAGGCGGATGGCCGGCTCACCATCCTGGCCGACCGCCACCGGGGCAAACGGCTGAATTCCCCCAACGACGTGGTCCTGGCCGCCGACGGCGCCCTGTGGTTCACCGATCCGGTCTTCGGCATCACCATGCCGGACGAGGGCCTGATGGCCGCGCCCGAGCAGGCGGCCCGGCGGGTCTACCGGATCGATCCCTCGGGCCGGCTCGACGCCATGACCGACGCGGTGGGCCAGCCCAACGGCCTCGCCTTCAGCCCCGACGGCCGCATCCTTTACGTGAGCGACACCGGGGCGGCCCTGAAGAATCCCGAAGGCGCGCGCGCCATCCTGGCCTTCCCGGTGGAGGGCGGCCGCCTCGGCGCCCCGCGCCCCTTCGCCACCCTGGAGGCCGGGGTGCCGGACGGCCTGGCGGTGGACGAGGGCGGCCGGGTCTACGCCGCCTGCTTCGACGGCATCCGTATCTTCGCCCCGGACGGACACCTTCTGGGTCGGATCGCCACCGCCACGGCCTGCGCCAACCTCACCTTCGGTGGCCCGGACGGCACCCGCCTGTTCTTCTCCGCGGGTCCGATGGTCCACGCCATCGACCTCAAGGTCCGCAGCACCGGTCCGCGCTGACCCTCCCAATCCCCAAGACGAGATACGCCCCATGACCCTCGCCCGACGCGATCTCCTGACCGCCGGCCTCACCGGCGCCGCCGCCCTGTCGCTGCCCGCCGCCGCCGGGGCCGCCCCATCCAGGGAGGCCGAGGTGATCGGCGCCCAACGGGCGGGCGGGATGGACCTCGCCTTCACGGCCGACGCCCCCTCGACCCCGACGGGCCTCGCCATCTCGCGCGGCGGCCGCGCCTTCGTGATGATGCCGCGCTTCGACGCGAAGGTGCCCTACACCCTCGGAGAGGTGCTAGCGGGCGGGGCGGTGAAGCCCTATCCGGACCTCCCCGCCAACCAGCCCGATCCGAACGCCCCGCAGGCGCATCTCTTCCACGTCCCCAACGGGGTGTTCGACCGGGATGACACGCTCTGGATCCTGGATGCCGGCCTCGCCGAGGGCTCGGGGCCGCCGACGCCGGGGGCGGCCAAGCTGGTGCAGTTCGACCTGGCGACCAACCGCGTCCGCAAGGTGGTGCCGCTGGAGGCCGGGATCGTCCCGACCTCGTCGCTCAACGACCTGCGCATCGACATCCGCGACGGCACCGCCCGCGCCTACATCACCGACCAGGGCCAGGACGGGGAGGGGGCGATCCTGGCCGTGGACCTCGCCACCGGCCGGGTGGTGCGGCGTCTGGCCGGCCATATCAGCACCCAGTCGCAGAAGGGCATCCTGAAGGTCGTGGAGGACCGCGCCGTGATGCAGCGCAAGGGCGCCGGCCAGCCGCCCCGCCCGGTCCAGGGCGGCGCCAACGGCATCGCGCTCAGCCCGGACGGGGCGCGCCTCTACTATGCGCCGCTGATCGGCCGCCGCCTCTACGCGGTGGACACCAAGAGCCTGCTCGACCCGGAAGCCACCGACGCTATGGTGGCGGCGGGCGTCGAGGATCTCGGCGAGAAAGGCATGACCGGCGGCCTCACCACCGATTCCAAGGACCGGGTCTACCTCGCCCTGCAGGAATTCAACGCGGTGGGCCGCCGCAACCCCGACGGCAGCGTCGAGATCATCGCCTCCGACCCGCGCCTGATCTGGGCCGATACGTTCTGGATCACCCCGGACCGCTGGCTCCACATCTCGGCGGCCCAGGTCAACCGGCGGCCCGAATTCAACGACGGGGAGGACCGCCAGAAGCCGCCCTACGCCATCCTCAAGATCCGCATCGACGCCGATCCGGTGGTGTGAGACCGCCTTCGCCCGACCGTTTCGGCCGCGCCCCTCATGTCGGGGCGCCGGCCGAGCGAGCCCGGCCCCGGGACGGACGGCGCGCTTTCGCTCGTCCTCATGCGTCCTTGGGCATCGCCGACTGGATCAGCCGGTCCGAGCTGAGATCCTCCTCGTCGTAGCCCAGCAGCTCGGCCAGACGCCCGCGGGCGCGGCTGACCCGGCTCTTCACGGTGCCGACCTTGCAGCCCATGATCGCGGCGGCCTCCTCGTAGGAGACGCCCTCGGCGCCCACCAGCACCAGGGCCTCGCGCTGGTCCGGCGGCAGCTTGGCCAGCGCCGTCTGGAGGTCTTCCACGTCGAGCCGGTCGCCCTGGTGCGGGGCGGTGGCGAGGCGGGCGGCGTAGGACCCGTCCTGGTCCTCGACCTCGCGGACGCGCTTGCGGTGGTCCGAGTAGAAGATGTTGCGCAGGATCGTGAAGAGCCAGGCGTTGAGGTTGGTGCCCGGCTGGAAGCGGGCGCGGTGCTGCCAGCCCTTCAGCAGCGTGTCCTGCACGAGGTCGTCCGAGCGCGCCGGGTTGCTGGTGAGCGAGAGGGCGAAGGCGCGCAGGGACGGCACGGCGGCCAGGAGGCCGTTGCGGAATTCCGGCTCCACCGCCTCGCCGCGGGCGCGCAGGGCCGCCTCGAGCTGCTCGATGAGCTCGGCGAACCGGGTCGGCTGCTCGTCGGTGGGCAGGCGGTCGTAGACCGTGCGCAGGTGCTCGCCCAGATGGGTGCGGATGCTGGAGGACAGGTTCGGACGGGAATCCGCCTCGGTGGCGTGGGGGTCGGCGGGTCGGACGGTGTCGATCGCGTCGCGGGTCATGGCTCGTCGTGTTCTGGTCGATCGCGGGAGTGCAGGGTCCGGGCGGGGACCGAAGATCCGCGCGACGCCTGCCATGTCAGGGCGTTGTAGCGCATCCCGCCCGCCCACGCATCCCGGCCGAGGCGGATCGGCCCGGCGGGGGCGATCACATCAACAGCCGCCGGGCGCGGATCAACATCCGCAGGGCGCGGGCACCCGCGCGGCGGGGCGCCCGTCCGGTTTCAGGATGCGCACCGCGCCGTCCCGCAGGGTGAGGACATGACCGCGCTCCACGTCGGTCCAGCGCTCGTCGCGGGTGAGCGCCTTGGTGGCGATCACCGACACCACGTCGTCGGCGCCGGTCTCCTGGGCGAAATCGACCCGCCAATCCTCGTCCACCAGGGTGGCGGTGCCGAAGGGGGCGCAGCGGGTGAGGTAGCACAGGCGCTTGCCGCAATGGGCGTAGAGGGTGCGGCTGTCCGACAGCAGCATGTTGAACACCCCGAGCCCATGCAGCGCGGCGCAGAGATCCGCCACCGCCCGGTCGAGGCGGGCCGGGCTCGGCAGGTCGGGCCAGCGCCGCTGCAACTGGTCGAGCATCCAGCAGAAGGCGTGCTCGCTGTCCGTGGAGCCCACTGGCTTGAACCAGGCCAGCGGCCACTTCTTCACGCCCTTGAGTTGGCCATTGTGCGCGACGGTCCAGCGCCGGCCCCACAATTCCCGGCTGAACGGGTGGGTGTTCTCGAGGTTGACCCGGCCGCGATTGGCCTTGCGCACATGGGCGATGACGATCCGGCTCTTGATCGGGGTCCGGCGCAGCAGCCGGGCGAGTTCCGATTGCGCGCTCGGCTCCGGCTCGTGGAAGGCGCGCGCGCCCCGGCCCTCGTAGAAGCAGATGCCCCAGCCATCCGCATGCGGCCCGGTCTCGCCGCCGCGTCGCGCCAGGGCGGCGAAGGAGAACCGGATGTCGGTGGGCACGTTCGCGCTCATGCCGAGCAATTCGCACATGGATTTTTGGGGACGGTTTCGCGCGGGAAGGACGGGGCGGGAGCGGCGGAGCTTAGGCGGTTTTTCCCCGGCGCGGGAGGGATTTCGTGCAAGGCAGGCCTTTTCGGAACGCGTGACGCCGCCGCACCCGACGGCGCGGCGCGGAACGGGCCGTCAAAGCCCGGCCCCCGCCGGCATGTGCCGCGCCGCGCTTTCACCCTCCCGACCGATCCTCTAAGCCGGCCGTCCGGGTCCGATTCTCCGCGGCCCGCGGACAGGGATGCCGATGGACCGCGACCCCATCGCCTTCACGTGGCGCATCGCGTGGCGCGAACACGCCGCCGCCGTGGCGCTGGCCCTCGGGCTCGGCGGCCCCCTCGCCCTGCTGGCTTTGCTGTGCCTGCGCGATCTCGTCGGCGTTCTGGTGCATCCCGGACAGGCGGGGGCGTTCCTGCGGATCGCCGTGGCGCTGCCGTGGCGCGGGGCCGCCGAGGGGCCGCTGGTGCTGGCGCCCGGCTGGCCGCTCTCCGCCGAGATCCTGGTGCGCGACGCCTTCCTGGGGCTGGCGGTCGCCTCGCTCGCCTCGGCCGCCCTCGGCTGGGGCGTGGCGCGCCTGTGCTTCTTCGCCCAGAGCCGCACGGTGGGGCACCTCAACGCCCGCATCACCGAGGCGATCCTGCGCGCGCCGCCCAGCGCCCGGGACGAGGCGCGCACGCTCCCCCAGACCCTGGGCGAGATGCTCGGGCGGCTCGACACCCTGTTCGGCCTCGCCCTGGTGGTGCCGGCCCTGGCCCTGGGCAGCGCCGGGCTGGCCCTGGGGCTGGCGGCGCTCGCCGCCCCGCGCCTGGTGCCCACCGTGGCCGCCGGCCTGCTCGCCGCCGGCCTCGCCCGTGCCCTGATTCTGCGGCGGACCCAGCGCCGCGCCGCCCTGCGCGGCCGGGTGAGCGCCACCGTCGAGCGGGCGATGACCGATCTCATCCGCCGCATGCCGGCGGTGCGCGCCCACGGCGCCGCCGCCTTCGAGCGCGCCCGCCTCACCGCCAAGGCCAAGGCCGCCCGCGACGCGCTGGAGGCCTCGGAATCGGCGCTGGCCTATGCGCGGGCGCCCTCGCTGGCCCTCGGCATCCTCCTGCCCGCCATCGTGCTGGCGGTGGCCCTGTGGCGTGGCCCGCACGGGGATGCGGAAGCCGTGTCCCCCGGCGCCCTGCTGGCGGCGGGCGGCGCCTTCGCGCTGGCGGTGCTGGCGCTCGCCGTCACCCTGCGGCTCGCGCGCATCCACGCGGAGGTGAGCCCGTCCTTCCGCGCCATCGCCCTGGCCCTGCCGACCCTGGAGGGCCGCAGCCCGGCGCCGCCGAGCCATCTGGCGGCCTTCCCGGAGGCCGGCGACCTCGTGGCCCGCGAGGCTGGCGCCTACGATCCGGCCACCGGCGAGCGCCTCGCCGCCGTGGACGCGGTGCTGCCGATGCCGGGCCACGTGGCGATCCTGGGCGAGCGCGGCAGCGGCGCCCGGGCGCTCGCCGCCCTGCTCGCCGGCCAGATCGAGCCCACCGCCGGCTCCGTCACCTATGCGGGCACCGCCCTGCGGGGCTTCGCCGCCGAGGAGCGCGCCCGCCGCATCGCCTTCGCGGGCGCCGAGGCGATCCTCATCGAGGGGACGCTGCGCCAGAACATCCTCTATGGCGCCGCCGCCGCACCGGACGCGGCGGAGCTCGTCGCGCTCCTGTCGCTCACCGGGCTCGACGCCTTCGTGTATGCCCGCGGCCTGGAAGGCACCGTGGACCCGGCGGCCGAGCCCGAGGTCGCCCGCGCGGTGGTGGCGGCGCGGCAGGCGGTGCGCGCGGCGCTCGCCGCCGACAAGGCCGGTCGCCTCGTGGAGCCGTTCGATCCGGCCCGCTACAACCACCAGGCCACGGTGGGGGAGAACATCCTGTTCGGCGAGCCGGTGGGGCCGGCCTTCGCCCCCGAGCACATCGCCGCCCATCCGTATCTCCGCGCGGTGCTGGAGGCCGAGGACCTCACCCGGCCGCTGGCCGAGATCGGCCTCCAGGTGGCCCGCAGCCTGGTGGAGATCTTCGCCGACCTGCCGGACGACCATTCGCTGTTCGAGACCTTCTCGCTGTTCCCGGCGGCCGAGCGCGGCTTCTTCGAGGACCTGATCGGCCGCCAGCCCGAGGCGAAGGGCTGGCGGCGCGGGGCCGCGGGCCAGCGCGACCGCAAGCGGCTGATCGGACTGGCCCTGCGCTACAGCGAGACCCGCCACCGCTTCGGCCTCGTCGACCCGGCCTTCGAGGAGCGGCTGGTGGCCGCGCGGCGCTCCTTCGCCCGGATGCTGCCGCCCTCGCTGCGCGCCAGCGTCGAGTTCTACGATCCGACCACCCTCACGGCCGCCGCGAGTCTCGAGGAGAACATCCTGTTCGGCCGCATCAACGGCGAGGAGGCCGGGGCGGAGGCGCGGGTGCGGGCGCTGGTGCGCCGGGTGCTGGCCGACGAGGGGCTGGAGCCCACCGTCTACCGCCTCGGGCTGGAGAGCCGGGTGGAGCCGGGGCTCGGCGGCGGCGGCGCGAGCCTGGGCGAGAACGCCATCGGCGCGCGCGAGCGGATCGGCATCGATCTGGCCCGCTGCCTGGTGCGCCGGCCCGACATCGCGGTGGTGGCCATCGCCCTCGAGGACGCCAAGCCCGACCAGATCCGCCCGCGCCTCGCGGCCCTGCGCGCCGCCCGCGCCGGACGCGGCCTCATCGTCTGCCTCCCCGACGCGGCCCTGCTCAGCGCCGAGGCCCCGTTCGACGCGGTCTTGCAGGTGGAGCGCAACACCGTGGCGGCGGCGTAGAGGGCGCCCTCGTCGGTGTCGTGTTTCGCGTGTGCAACCGAAGGTGGGTCGTTCTGCGACGACCCGCCTTCGGTGATCGCTGGCCGAGAGCGGGCTTCCGTCCGGAGAGTCTGACTCGGACGTATCGCTCATCTGTCGGATTGTTTCGGTCGAGGCTACGAATTGGTAACGCCGCAATCGAACCAACCGTTTATCCGACGGCCTTACTGTGCGAGCTCGCGATCATCGCTGCACCCGGACAAAATTTTTCGATGTACCCTGCGCCTCAAGACCGCGTCCTGCGATGGATCGCCGAGATCGGCTCCGACCTCCCCGACCCGGTTCAGCGGCGTCTGCGCTCCAGCTTCTTCACGTCGCGCGCTCCGCTCGTGGCGGGATCCGTCAACACGATCGCGGTGGCCTCCGTCGCCTACCTTCGCTCCGGTCATCCCGTCTTCGCGGCCATCGCTCTCGCCGACCTGCTCCTGCTCGGGCTGCGCATGTCCCTTTTGCGGCGCGTGTACGCGCCATCCGGCCCGATCTTCGCGACGGGCCTGCTCTGGGCCTGTTTGCAGGCCGTGACGATCGCCTTCGTCGTCGCGTCGGCGGACGTGGCGATGTCGATCGTCGCGCTCGCCTCGGGGCTCGCGGCGGTGGGCGGAATCATCGGCCGGAACTTCGCGGCGCCGCGCTATGCCATGACGCAGATCCTGTTCATCGACCTCAGCTACAAGACCGTCTTCTCGATCGCGCATCCGGAGTTCCTTCCGCTCATCCTGATCCAGACGGTCGCCTTCGTCCTCATGAACCGGAGCATCCTGAATCAGCACCGGACGGCGGCCATCCAGGCGATCCTCGGCGAGCGGGAGAGCCGGCGCCAATCGATCACCGATCCGCTGACGGGGCTGGTCAATCGCCGGGGCCTGGAGGAGGCCTTCGACGGGTCACGGATGGCGGCCCAGGACCGGACCCTGTTCTATCTCGACCTCGATGGCTTCAAGCAGGTCAACGACCGTCTCGGTCACGGGGCCGGCGACCTGCTGCTCCGCGAGGTCGGGCGACGCCTGCGCGAGAAGCTTGGGCCGAACGAGACGGTCTGCCGCCTCGGGGGCGACGAATTCCTCCTGCTCACCGGCCAACGCGATCCGCAGGACGCGTACCGGCTCGGCACGCGGATCATCGCGGCGATCGCCGCGCCCTATCACATCCAAGAGGGCGTGTGTGCGAGGGTCGGCGTGAGTGTCGGCATCGCCCGGGAGGAGCCGGGGGAGGCCCTCGGTCTCGCGGAGATCATGCTGCGGGCCGACCAGGCCCTCTATGCGGCCAAGACCTCGGGCAAGGGACAGTGCATCCTGTACGGGACCGCCGGTTCGGCCCTGGGCTATGCCGCCTGAAGCGCGCGAGCGGCGGGGCGCGACGTCGGTTCCGCGCGCTCCCGATCCGGGTCGACGCCGACTCTGACGGAGCCACCGCTTTCCGGTAGACTTCCGCCGTCGCCACGGGGGCGATGGGTTGGAGGCGCGATGCGACGCCTGCTGAAGTTCCTCCACACGATGGGGGCGGCCGGATTGATGGGGGCGATGGCGGCCTTGCTCGCCATGCTGAGCACCGCCCCGCCGCCGAGCGCGCTGGCGGCCTACACGGCGACGAGCGGCGCCATGAGTGCGGTGGCCACCTGGATCGCCCTCCCGAGCCTCGCCCTCACGCTGCTGTCCGGCCTGCTGGCGATGGCCCTGAACCGGGCCTACCTCAATGCCGGGTGGGCTTGGGCGAAGCTCGCCACCGGGGTGCTGATGTTCGAAGGGGTCCTCGTCTCCGTGGAGGGTCCGATGCGCCAGGAGGCGGAGCAGAGCGCCGGGGCGCTGGCCGGCCGGGTCGATCCCGCCACGCTCGCGGCCTCGCTCGGGCCGATGCGCGGCACGCTCTGGGTCCTGCTCGCGGTGGCGACGGCCAACGTCGTCCTCGGCATCTGGCGGCCGCGGCTCCTGCGGATTCCCAAATAGGCGGCCCGCGCCCGGTCCGTGATCCCGGCGGGGAGGATGGTCTCCCGACGGTCCGCGTATCGGGGAGGGCGACGAGCGAGGCGCGGCCTCGCGCGCGCCGCGCCGCGCCGGAGCGGGACGCGGACGATCGCCCTCGCCGGGGTGGTGCTCGGCGACACGATCCCGCCCCTGGCCGATCTCTTCCTCGCCGGGAGCATGATCGCCAAGTCCACCGGGATCGCCAAGCCCACCGGGCCGGGCCTGACGAAATGGCTCCTGACCCGCTTCCGCGACACCGATCGGCCCTTCATCCCGGTCGCGCCGGCCGCGAAGCCCAGTTGAGAACGGTGTTCGCCCGATCGCGTTCGGAGCTTCGGGCGCGGCCCGAAGCCCACGGCACCCCGGCACGTCTCCGGCGCGCTCCTTCGGGGCCGGGCTCGCGTGGCGAGCGCCCGGGAATGACGGGATTTGGGATATGGGGTGAGGGTACGCGACCCGCGTCGAACCGGATCCCAACCTCCCGTCATGCGGTCTGGCTAGTTGACCGCGATAATCTTCTGATCCGACCAGGTCCAGTCTTCGCCGGCCTCCTTCTCTGCCACCGATAAATCTCCGGGTGTCACCGGAACCAGAACGCTGATCAAATAGAACCCCGGCTCCGAAACTTGGATGATGAAGGGGATGGCGATCTCGCTGTTGATATCGATGGAAAGAAAATCCTGTACCGTGCCGTTCTCAGCATAAAAATAGGCTTCGGATCTCGATTTGAGGTCTGGGATTGGCTGAGGCTGTGAGAGATCCATTTTATACATGGCTACGGGAGGTTTCTGATTGCAATTTACGACGATATCCCGTGAGCCAACATTCTTGGCAAAAAACCGTCCATTGATAATGAATTTGTCGGCAACCTTCGTGACGGTTTCCTCCATCTTAGCGCTCAATTGAATCTGAGCCTTGACCTGCTGCAATTGAAGATCGAGTTTCACCTTGGCGGCATTGCTTTCGATGAGATCGTATCGAAGGAGAGCCCATGCTCCGGCAATGACAACGGCCAGTGTTAAGATGCCATCCTTGGCGATGGTCATAACGTCGGAGAAGCGTTTCAGCTTGCCCTCGGTTTGTTGGGGGCCGCCGTTCAAGTTCATGCTGAAGCGAAGGTTGCGGTCCCTCTCGCCGGACATGCCTGATGCTCCGCACGGATTCTTCTCATGAATATAAGATGAAAAGAAAGTTCCTGCA
>JAKONB010000247.1 GCA_022702195.1 Beijerinckiaceae bacterium
GCCCAACCGCGCCGATTGCACCTCGATCCACGGCATCGCCCGTGATCTGGCCGCCACCGGCCTCGGCGGCCTGAAGCATGCAGTCTCGCCGCCGGTGCGGGGGGAGGGCTCCTGCCCGGTGCCGGTGACCCTCGCCTTCGAGGAGGCGGATCGCGGCCTGTGCCCCTACTTCACCCTGCGCCTCGTGCGCGGCGTCAGGAACGGTCCCTCGCCCGAATGGATGCAGGTGCGCCTGCGTGCCATCGGCCTGCGCCCGATCAACGCTCTGGTCGACATCACCAACTACCTCACCTTCGATCGCGGCCGGCCGCTGCACGTGTTCGACGCCGCCAAGGTGGCGGGCGGCCTCACCGTGCGCCGCGCCCGGGACGGCGAGAGCCTGAAGGCGCTCGATGGCAGGACCTACGCCCTCACCGGCGATACCGTCGTCATCGCCGACGATCACGGCCCCGAATCGATCGGCGGCATCATCGGCGGCGAGGCCTCGGGCTGCGATGCCGGCACCACCGACGTTCTGATCGAATCGGCCCTGTGGGATCCGGTGAACATCGCCCAGAGCGGGCGCCGCCTCGGGGTGATCACCGATGCGCGCTACCGGTTCGAGCGCGGGGTCGATCCCGCCTTCACCCTACCGGGGCTCGACCTCGCCACCCGCCTCGTCCTCGAGATCTGCGGTGGCACCCCGAGCGAGCCGATCATCGCCGGCGAGCCGCCGCAGGTGGAGCGGGTCATCGATTTCCCCTGGACCGAGGTCCGGCGTCTGGCCGGCCTCGAATTGTCGCGGGCGGAGATGCGGGTGACGCTGGAGGCACTTGGCTTCCACGTGGCCGGCACCGGCGACCGGGTGAAGGTGCTCACCCCGTCCTGGCGGGGCGACGTGGAGGGCAAGGCCGATCTGGTGGAGGAGATCATCCGCATCGCCGGGCTCGACCGGATCGAGCCCAAGCCGCTGCCACGCCTGGAGGCGGTGGTGGGCAAGCCGGTCCTCACCGTGCTCCAGAAGCGCACGCGTCTGGCCAAGCGCGCGCTCGCCGCGCGCGGCCTCGTGGAGGCGGTGACCTGGTCGTTCGTCCCCCATGACGACGCCGTCCTGTTCGGCGGTGGCGGGGCCGATCTGGCGTTGGCCAATCCCATCGCCGCCGACCTCTCGGACATGCGTCCGAACCTCGTGCCGGGCCTTCTGCGCGCCGCCCAGCGCAATGCCGACCGGGGCCTGCCGGACGTGGCCCTGTTCGAGGTCGGACAATGCTTCGCCAGCGATCAGCCGGAAGGCCAGAGCACCCGCGCCACGGCGATCCGCCGCGCCAGCGCCGGTCTTGCCGGCGGGGGGCGCCATTGGGACGGTGCTGCCGGTCCGGTGGATGCGTTCGACGCGAAGGCCGACGCCCTGGCCCTGCTCGCCGCCCTTGGCATCCCGAGTGGCGGCCTCCAGGTGGTGGCCGGCGGGCCGGACTGGCTGCATCCGGGCCGCTCCGGCACCCTGCAATTCGGACCCAAGAACCCGGTCGGCTATTTCGGCGAGATCCATCCGCGCGTGATGAAGGCGCTCGACCTGAAGGGCCAGATCGTCGCCTTCGAGATCACCCTGGATGCGGTGCCGCTGCCGAAATACCGGCCGACCAAGGTGAAGCCCGTGCTGGCCCTGTCGGACTTCCAGCCGATCTCGCGCGACTTCGCCTTCGTGGTGGGAAGCAACGTGGCAGCGGGCGACGTGGTCAAGGCGGCCCAGGCGGCCGAGCGCAAGCTCATCGCCGGGATCGACGTGTTCGACGTCTACGAGGGCGTCGGCATCCCGGAGGGGTCGAAATCCGTGGCCATCGCCGTGCGGTTGCAGCCGGTGGAGCGGACCCTCACCGATCCGGAGATCGAGGCGATCACCGCCAAGATCGTCGCCGAGGTCGGCCGCAAGACCGGGGCGACCCTGCGCTCATGACCCTGACCGATCACGACCTCGTCGCCGCCCTCTCGGCCGCCCAGCACCTGCCGGTGGCCGAGCTCCGACGCGCCCTCGCGGCGCCGGAGACCATCGCCCAGGAGGTGCTGCGGGTGCTGGCCGGTCCGGGACCCGATGCGGAGATGCCGGAGGCCGATGCTGACCTCCTGTTCTGGGGCGTGCATGTTCTCGCCGCCGCGCGGGACAGGCGCGTCTTCGCGCCCCTCGTTGCGATGCTGCACCAGGACGGCGACACCATCGACGCGCTGCTCGGCGATGCCGTCACCACCACGCTGGCCAAGATCCTGATCAGCACCTTCGACGGCGAGGTGGCGCCGCTGCACAGGCTCGTCCTCGACAGCACCACCGACGGGTTCGTCTGCGCTGAGGCCCTCGCCGCGCTCACTCACCTCACCCAGACCGGCCGGGTCCCCCGGCAGCAGACCCACGATCTCCTGGCCCGCTTCGACGACAAGCGCGTGGCCGTGGAGGAGGTCGCCTGGGTCGGCTGGGAGGAGAGCATCGCCCTGCTCGGTTTCCGCGATCTCGCGCCCCGGGCCGAGGCCGCCCGCAAGGACGGCCGGCTCACCGACGAGTTCAGTGACGCGCCGTGGTTCCGCACCACCCTGCGCCAGGCCGAAGCCAAGCCCGACGACCTGACGCGCTTCGATCCGCGCCGCTACGGCACCCTGGACGATCCGGTCGCCGACCTCGCCTGGACCGCCGAGGATGCGGGCCAGCCCCTGCGCAACCCCTACAAGGATGTCGGCCGCAACGATCCGTGCCCCTGCGGCAGCGGCAAGAAATTCAAGAAATGCTGCCTCGACACGGTCGCTTGAGCGTCAGCGCGCCGTCCCGCTGAGCGGATTGGCCTCGTCCCAGCCGTAGCCCAGGGTCTCGAACCGCATCGAGCGGGCATCGACCATGAGCAGGCGGCCGACCAGCGATTCGCCAAAGCCGGTCACCGCCCGGATCACCTCCATGGCCATCAGCGAGCCCATCACGCCGGCGAGCGCCCCGAGCACCCCGGCCTCGGCGCAGGCCGGCACGGTGCCGGCGGGGGGCGGGCTCGGGAACAGGCAGCGATAGGTCGGGTTCGGGTTGCCCGCCGCATCGGTCTCGTGGGCGCGGATCGTGGTGAGCGAGCCGTCGAACTGGCCGAGTGCCGCGGTCACCAGCGGCCGCCTGGCGTGAAAGCACGCATCCGACACCGCGTAGCGGGTGGCGAAATTGTCCGAGCCGTCGGCCACGATGTCGTAAGCGGCGCTCAGCGCGGTGGCGTTGTCGGCGGTGAGGCGGAACGGGTGGGCCTCCACCGCGACGTGCGGGTTGAGGCGCGCCACCGCCTCGGCGGCGCTCTCCACCTTGGGGCGGCCGATATCGGGCGTGGCGTGGATCACCTGGCGCTGGAGGTTCGACAGGGAGACGGTGTCGTCGTCGGCGATGCCGATGGTGCCGATGCCGGCCGCCGCCAGATACTGGATCAGCGGCGCGCCGAGACCGCCCGCCCCGACCACCAGCACCCGGGCGGCCTTCAGGCGGTTCTGGCCCGGGCCGCCGACGTCGCGCAGGACGAGGTGGTGGGCATAGCGTTCGATTTCGAG
>JAKONB010000274.1 GCA_022702195.1 Beijerinckiaceae bacterium
GCCGGATGGCCGCGCTGGCCCGCTCCGTACCGGCCTGGATCGCCACGATCTGCGCTCCGATCTCCTCCGTGGCACGCCCGGTCTGCGTGGCGAGCTCCTTCACCTCGGCGGCGACGACGGCGAAGCCCCGTCCCGCTTCGCCGGCCCGGGCCGCCTCGATGGTGGCGTTCAGGGCCAGGAGGTTGGTCTGACCGGCGATGGCCGCGATCGTCGTGACGGCCGCGCCGATCTGATTGGCCACAGTGCCCAGATGCGTCATGGCCGTGTTCGTGGCGTCCGCCTCTCGGGCGGCGTGGGTGGCGACCTCGCGGGAATGGATGACCTGACGCTCGATCTCCTGGAGCGAGGAGACCATCTCTTCCGCCGCCGCCGCGACGGTCTGGACGTTGGCGGAGGTTTCCTCGGCGGCGGCGCTCGAGGCCACCGCCTGGGTGTTCGTGCTGTCGGCCACCGCGCTCATCGAACGGGCGGTGGCGTCGAGTTCCGCCGTGGCGGCCGTGACGATGTCCAGGGAGCCGGTCACCTTCTGCTGGAAGTCCTTCACGAGTTCGTCCACGCGGTCGGCGCGGCGCTGCCGGGCGCTCTGCTGCGCGGTCTGATCCGCCTCCAGTTGATCGCGGGCGATGGCGTTCTGCCGGAACACCTCCACGGCCTTGGCCATCTGCCCCATCTCGTCCAGGGCGTCCTGCGAGGGAACCGTCAGATCGGTTTCACCCGCCGCGAGGCGGCTCATGGCCTCGGTCATGCCGGCGATCTGTCGGATGATGCTGCGCGCGATGAGGAGCGCGGATGCCGTGCCGATGATCAGGATCAGGGCGAGCAGACCCAACTGGACATGGCGCGCCAGATCCATCGTCGCCCGGCCCTGGGCCGTGACCTCCTCGACGGCCTTCTCGAGCTTCGCGCGGGTCTGCACGCCAGCCTGATAGAGGGCGGTCGCCTTGACCGTGAGGTTTCGTTCGAAAAATTCGTCGCTCTCGACCATGGCGCCCGAGGCGCCCCGGAAGCTCGCGTCGAGGTTCCGAAGGGCCTCCTCGACCACCTTCACGCCTTGACGCTGAGTGGGCGTCAGGGCGGCGGTCTTGAGCGCGTTGATGGCGCCCTCCGCGTTCGCGAAGGCAGCGGCCGACAGCGCCCGGCCCTTCGGGTCCCGGGTCGCGAGGAAGCGCCAGTTCATGACGCGAAACAGGAGGACGGTCCGCTCGACCTCCGCGGCCGGGGCGAGGAGGGAATCGTCTTCGCTGGCGCGAAGCTGGGTCGCGAGGGTCGCGGCGGCCTTGGTCAGCTCGTCGCCTCGGGTGTAGACCCCCGCCGTATTCTCGCGGATCCGCACGCCGAAATCGACCAAGGGCGGCATCTGCGCCGCCAGCTCCCCGGCCTGCACGCGCAGTTGTTCGTAGAGGGCGCGCCGCTCTTCGCTCAGCGCCGTATCCCGAAGATCATCCGCCAGCGCGCGCATCGCCGTCAGGCTGGACGTCATGCCGGTGGTGGCCTGAATCGTCGGATTGGCCCGGTATTCGCTGCTCTGAGCGATGAAGCGCTCCGTCAAGCCGTTGAAGGTGTAGAGGTTTCGCGCGCTGTGTTCGATCCGGCCCTTGATGGCGTCCTTCTCGTCCAACTGCTTGAGTTGGAAGTTCGAGAAAATGCCGAGAATGCCGGCGAGAAGCACGAGGGCAGCAAATCCGCCGTAGAGTCGAGACCGGATACCGAACTTCATCATTGAGGACCGTCTGTGCCGAAAAATGAGCACAGACAGACCAGAGAGATCATAATATGATGTTAAGAGCGGTCGTTATTTTTGGATTTATAGGAACACAGGCATGAATTACCAGTACGTTAATACGGGACTTCTTCGATCTGTTTCCTATTATTCGCAAGATGTACCCCGATATCTTGTGGCGGTTGCGATGCTTCCGCGTCCCTGCATCGTGTACCGCCAGCGTAATCGGCATGGGATCGCGGGCTGACGCGGGAATTCCCTCTCGTTGCCGAGAGGGAGCGACGCCCCGAGACTGGGGGAGCGCCCAGGGTGCGAGACGGCCGGGCGACCGGAGACTTCACGCCTTGGCGTTCAGCGCGTCCTTCACCAATCCGCTGGCCTTGCCGAAATCCATCCGCCCGGCATAGGCGCCCTTCAGGGCGGCGATGACCTTGCCCATATCCTTGGGGCCGGCGGCACCGGTCTCGGCCACGGCGGCCGCGATGGCGGCCCGCGTCTCGGCCTCGTCCATCTGCTGCGGCAGGAAGCCCGCGATGATCGCCGCCTCGGCGCGCTCGTTCTCGGCGAGTTCGGGCCGGCCGCCCTGATCGTAGACGCAGGCCGATTCGTTGCGCTGCTTGATCATCTTCTGCAGCAGGGCGAGGATCTCCTCCTCGGAGGCCGGCTCCTTGCCGAGGCCCCTCGCCTCGATATCCTTGTCCTTGAGGGCGGCCTGGATCATCCGGACCGTGGCGAGCTTCGCCGTGTCCCTGGCCTTCATGGCTTCCTTCATCTCGGTGGTGAGACGGGCGCGCAACATGGTGTAACTCCTGCATCATCCGACGATCGGGGCGGCCTGCGACGGGCAGCGCGAAGCTGTGGTTCTTGAGCGGTGCCGAGGGTGGGGCCACATTGACCCCGGCGCGGCCCGCTCGCTATGAGCGCCGCATGACAAGCCACCCGCACGCGCCGCGTCATGCGGCGCCGGGATCGGCCGGACATAAGCGAGATCAAGCCGATGCTGCAAGATGAAGGCGTTCGCACGCCGCCCGCTTCCCCCGCTCCCTGGGCCGAGCCCGTCGTCACAGCCCTCCTGGTGCTGGCGGACGGCACCGTGCTGGAAGGCTTCGGCATCGGCCAGACCGGCGCGGCCGATGGCGAGGTCTGCTTCAACACCGCGATGACCGGCTATCAGGAAATCCTGACGGACCCGTCCTATGCCGGGCAGATCGTCACCTTCACCTTTCCGCATATCGGCAATACCGGCACCAACGACGAGGACCTGGAAAGCCTCGACGCGGCCCCGGCCTCCGGCGTGCGCGGCGCGGTGATCGCCGCGGCG
Source organism: Beijerinckiaceae bacterium (assembly GCA_022702195.1). Classification (GTDB taxonomy): domain Bacteria; phylum Pseudomonadota; class Alphaproteobacteria; order Rhizobiales; family Beijerinckiaceae; genus Methylobacterium. Next base: position 3,042 of record JAKONB010000274.1, read on the forward strand.
GTGACGAACCCGTCCAACTGGCGCTCCTCGCGCCATCTCGACGGCTGGCTCA
>JAKONB010000314.1 GCA_022702195.1 Beijerinckiaceae bacterium
CCACTTCGCGCACCATCTGGGCGCCCATGTTCTCGAACTTGTCGGAGAGCTCGATCTCCTTGGCGACCGTCACACCGTCCTTGGTGATGCGGGGGGCGCCGAAGCTCTTCTCGATGACGACGTTGCGGCCCTTGGGGCCGAGCGTCACCTTGACGGCATCCGCCAGGATGTCGACGCCGCGCAGCATCTTCTCGCGGGCATCGGAGCCGAAGCGTACTTCTTTCGCTGCCATGTGCAGATCCTCATCGGGTTGGAAGCCCCGAAGCGCTCACGAAGAGCGCACTCGAAGGGCTCGGGTGGGGAAGAAGGAAGAGGACGGGCCGCCGTTTAGGCGACGACGCCCATGATGTCGGATTCCTTCATGATCAGGAGATCCTGACCGTCGATCTTGACCTCGGTGCCGGACCACTTGCCGAACAGGATCCGATCACCGACCTTGACGTCGAGCGCGTTCACGCGGCCGGACTCGTCACGGGCGCCGGGTCCGACGGCGATGATCTCGCCCTCTTGCGGCTTCTCCTTGGCGGTGTCCGGGATGATGATGCCGCCCTTGGTCTTCTCTTCGCCTTCGATGCGGCGAACGACGACACGGTCGTGCAGCGGACGGAACTTCATGAGCTGCCCTCTTGCTTCAAATTCGTTGATGGCGTTGATGCGGCGCGAAAGCGCGCTCAACCCGAGCCGTTAGCACTCTCTTGGGGTGAGTGCTAACGACCGGCCCGGAGTTAGGCGCCTGCCCTGGGCGAGTCAAGGCTGTCGCATGCGCAGGCGACGGTTCGACGACCAGATTGTCCCCGATTTTCGCCGCGTGACGGAACCTTCTTCCGGATGATGAACCTCCAGGGCGCCCAGGGCACGGTCGAGCACGCGCGATCCGACGAGGATCGCGCCTTGCCGACGCACGCGATCTGGATCGACCTGAACGATCCCACCGCCGAGGAGGCGCAGGCGGTGGAGGCCTCCACCGGCATCCGGGTTCCGTCCCGCACCGCCCTGAGCGAGGTGGAGAATTCGAGCCGGCTGCGCCGCCTCAAGAACGGCCTGTCGCTGTCCACGCCGATGATCACCTTCGACAAGGTCGATTCGCTGCTGATGCCGCTGGGCTTCGTCCTCACCCGGGACCACCTCGTCACGGTGCGGTTCCATGAGCTGCGCGCCTTCGCCGAGGTGAAGAAGCGCATTGCCGGGGGCGACGATTCGGTCACCACCAGCACCGAGATCTTCCTCCTGCTGATGGAGGAACTGGTGGACAGTCTCGCCGATGCCCTGGAGGACATGGGGGCCGATCTCGATGCGCTCTCCACCCGCATCTTCGACTTCGACGTGCGGGCCGTCGATTCCAAGACCCGCGAGATCAAGTCCGCTTCGCCCACGCCGCGCCGCCGCGATCTCGCCCTGCGCCGGATCCTGCGCGGCATCGGCCGGCGCGGAAAGGCGCTCGGCAAGATCCGTTCGAGCCTGCTCGGCCTGGAGCGCATTGTCCCCTTCGTGGCCGGCGAGTGCGAGGCGCTGCTCGGCGCCGAGCAGGGGCCGCGCTTCGAGGCGGTGCGGCGCGACATCGCCTCCCTCGACGAGTTCGAGATCCGCCTGTCGGAGAACGTCCAGTTCCTCCTCGACGCGACGCTCGGCCTGATCAGCATCGAGCAGAACAACACCTTCCGGGTGCTGACCGTGGTCTCGGTCGTCGGCGTGCCGCCGACCCTGATCGCCTCGATGTACGGCATGAACTTCAAGCACATGCCGGAACTCGACTGGCTCTACGGCTATCCCTATGGCCTGTCGCTGATCGCGATCAGCGCCCTGGTGCCGATCGTCTTTTTCCGGATTCGCGGCTGGTTCTGAGGGGAGCTCACGCCCGGCCGGGCGCGATTGACGGAACGTTGGGAGCTTTGCACTAATCCGGTCACGGCGGGTCGCCGGGCCGGCGACCGAGGATGACCGTTCCGCCCCATGGCCGTGATCGCCGCCTTCATCCTCAATGCCGGCCTGAACTTCATCCTCGGCCTGTTGGTGGCCAAGCTGCTGGGGCCTGCGGATTTCGGTCTGTTCGCCCTGGCCACCGCCGGCGCCACCGTCGCCAACACGCTGCTGTTCGAGTGGCTGCGCCTCTCGGCCACCCGCTTCTACTCACCTCGGGTACGTGCCGAGGAGCCGTGGATCCGCCAGGGGCTCGACCGCGCCTACCTGATCCTGACTCTCCTGCTCTTCGCGGCCGCCGGCCTCTGCGCGATTGGGGGCGTGACGATCGAGGTTTCCGCCGAGGGGCGCATGGCCATCACCGCCGGAGCGGCGGTGGCGGCTCTGGGCATGGGCGTGTTCGATTATCACGCCGCGCTCGCCCGGGCGCGGTTCGACGGCCGGCTCTATTTCGGCCTCGTGGCGATCAAGAACCTGCTCGCCCTCGTCCTGATGGCGGGGGCCGCGTGGTTCCTCCCGCAGCCGGTCTGGGTTCTGGTCGCCGCCGGGCTCAGCCAGTTCCTCGCCGTGGTCGTCCTGTATCGCCCGCTGGCGGATGCGCGCGTTCCGGTGATCCGCGTGCGGCTCACCGAGACGTGGCGCCTCTTCACCCTCTACGGCCTGCCGCTGATCGCCGCCAACGCCGCCTATCAGGTTCTGCCCTTCCTCAACCGGGGGGCGCTGGCGGCGCAGGCGGGCCTCGCCGAGGCCGGCTACTTCGCGCTGGCCGCCGACGTCACCACGCGGAGCATCGGCACCCTCGGCACCGCCCTCGACCTGCTCCTGTTCCAGATCGCGGTCCGGGCCGAGGAGGAGCAGGGGCGCTCCGCCGCCGAAGCGCAGGTGTCGCGCAACGTTGCCCTCGTGGTGGCCTTGCTGCTGCCCTGCGCAGCCGGCTTCTGGATCGTCCTGCCGGCCTTTCAGGCCTTGGTGGTGCCGGAGGCCTATCGCGGACCTTTCGCCGCCTATGCGGGCGTGATGATCCCCGGCTTCTTCTGCCTCGCGATGATGAATTTCGCCCTCAACCCGATCTTCCAGATCCGCCGGCGCACGCTGCCGGTGATCGCCGCCGCTGGCCTCGGCCTCGGGGTGAACGGGCTCGGCCTCTGGCTGCTGCCGCGTTTGTTCGGCCCCGAGGGCATCGCGCTCGCCCAGACGGCGGGGCTCGCGGCCGCCACCGCGATGCTGGCTTTGCGGACCCTCACGGGCGCGGAGCGCCTCCACCTGCCGTGGTGGGACCTGCTGGCGGCGGTCACCGGCACGGCGGCGATGGTCCTGTGCCTCGTGCCGCTGCGGGATCTCGATCCGGTTCAGGCCCTCGCCCTCTGCCTGCCACTCGGCATGCTGCTCTACGCGGCCTTCGTCTGCCTCTTCGACATCGCGGGCCTGCGCAGCCTCGTCCTCGGTCGTTTCGCAAAGGCACGCCACGTCCCGGCGGAGTGATCATCGCGCCGGATGCAATCCCGGCCGATCGCCCATAAGATCACCGAACCTTACGAGACGAAGGATGCCGCGCGAGCATCCGCAAACGGGCAGGAAACCCATGCATTCTTACCAGCCTCACGACGAGGACGAGGCCGCCGGCATCGTCCGCGACGCGGCGGCGGCGGGTCGGCGGCTGCGCCTCGTGGGCGGCGGCACCAAGGCCGGGATCGGCCGTCCCGCCCAGGACGAGGCGACGCTCTCGGCCGCGAATCTCACCGGCATCACCCTCTATGAGCCCGCCGAGATGGTGGTCTCTGCGCGGGCCGGGACGCCGCTGGCGGAGGTGCAATCCCTGCTCGCCGGGCGCGGCCAGATGCTGCCCTTCGAGCCGATGGATCATCGCCGGCTGATGGGCAGCCGGGGCGAGCCGACCTTCGGCGCGGTGGCGGCGGTCAACAATTCCGGGCCGCGGCGGATCAATGCCGGGGCGGCGCGCGACAGCCTCATCGGCGTGCGGTTCGTCAATGGACGCGGACAAGCGATCAAGTCCGGCGGTCGGGTGATGAAGAACGTCACCGGCCTCGACCTCGTGAAGCTCATGGCCGGTTCCTGGGGCACGCTCGGCCTGCTCACGGAGGTGACGTTCAAGGTCCTGCCGGTACAGGAGCGGGTGGCGACCCTGGTCTTTCCCGGCCTCGACGATGCCCGCGCGGTGGCGGCGCTCTCGGCGGCACTCGGCTCGCCGTTCGAACTGACCGGGGCCGCCCACCTGCCCGCCGGGATCGGCGGCGGCGAAGCCCGGACCCTGATGCGGCTCGAGGGATTCTCGGAATCGATCGATTACCGCCTCGGCGAATTGCGCAAGCTGTTGAAGCGCTTCGGCGCGCCCGAGATCCTCGAGGGCGGCGCCGTCACCGCCCTGTGGAGCGACATCCGCGACGCGATCCCCCTGGCCGAGCCGCCGGATGCCGCGATCTGGCGCCTCTCCGTCGCTCCGAACCACGGCCCCGCGCTGACGGAAGCCATCGCGGCGCGGCGCGAGGCCCGCTGGTTCTACGATTGGGGTGGGGGCCTCGTCTGGCTCTCCACCGCGGCGTCCGGCGATGCCGGCGCGGCGGTGATCCGCGCGGCCATCGCCGCCCAGGGTGGTCACGCCACGCTGATCCGGGCACCGGATTCGGTCCGGGCGGCGGTGGCGGTGTTCGAGCCGCTG
>JAKONB010000336.1 GCA_022702195.1 Beijerinckiaceae bacterium
TAGCTCGGATCGCCCGGCGCATCGGTGGGAATCGGAACCCGGCGGAGCACGCAACCCACCAACCGGCGCGACGGTGCAGCCGGCCGAGGCGGCCCGTTATCGTCGCCCTCACGCGGGAAATAGCGCGGCAGTGGCGGATCGGACACCTCCGCCCGGCCGTAACCGCCCCCGCTCTCGAGGAGATCGGCCGCTAGCGACGGCCCGCAGGCGATCGCCAAGCCGACGAGCCCATGCCCTGCCAGGGCCACGAGGCCGCGCCACCCCCGAGAATTCATCGCTCCGCTCCGCACTCGACGTCAGCCTCGCAGGCTATGGTGAAGGGAAGGTTACCAACACGAATCCCCCGCACACCAACGTCACAGGGCCGTGGCGATGATCCGCCCGATCTGCGCATGGGCCGCGTCGCGCCGGTCGGCATCGGCGGGTGAACTCGTGATGGAGATGGTGGCCAGCAACGGCAGGCGATGCGGCGGCCGCAGAAGGGCGACGACGTTGGCGGTGCCATTGTCGCCGCTGCCGGTCTTGTCGCCGACGATCCAGTCGGCGGGCAGCCCCGCCCGCAACCGCCTGGTGCCGGTCCGGGCCGCCACCATCCAGGCTTCGAGGCGGTCGCGGCTCTCCGGTTTCAGCGCGTCCCCGAGGAGCAGCCGGCGCGCGGTGATCGCCATCGCGGCCGGGCTGGTGGTGTCGCGCGGGTCGCCTGGGATCGCGGTGTTGAGGCTCGGCTCGGTCCGGTCGAGGCGCGTGGTCGGATCGCCGATCCCGCGCAGCCAGGCGGTGAGCGCGGGCGGTCCGCCGAGGGTCCGCAGCAGCAGGTTGGCGGCGGTGTTGTCGCTCACGGTCATGGCGGCGGCGCAGAGCGCCTCCAGCGACAGGAGCCCCGCGCCACCCTCCGCCCGCAGGGCCGGCTCGGTCACCGGCGAATAGGCGACGAGGTCCGCTTCACCATACGGCACCGTCCCGTCGAGGCGCAGGGCGCCATCCTCCGCGCGCTTCAGGATCGCGGCGGCGGCGAGCAGTTTGAAGGTGCTGCACATCGGAAAAAGCTCTTCGGGCCGGTGCAACAGCAGGGCTCCGGCCGCATCCAGCACCGCGACGCCGATCCGGCCGCCCAGATCCCGCTCGATGGCGGCGATCTGCTGGACCGCCACGCCGTGTGACGCTCCGGCCCACGCCCCTTCGGCGACGAGGCAGAGGGCTGCGCCCTGGGTCAGGATCGTGCGCCGTGTGGGTCTCATCCGGTTTCGCGTCCCGCCGTTTCAGATCCCGCCGGCAGAGTGGTCTCCGTTCGCGGCCTGCGCTCGGCCGTCGAGGGCGGCGAGCCGTGGCGACGTCGTGCCCGCCACCGCGGAACCGCGCCTCGGCCGAGACAGGGCTCGGGCGAGGGCGGTGAGATTGGGGGCCGGCCGGCGATCCCGCCCGTAAAGGCTCCGGTCGAGCTCGTCGAGCCCGGTGGCGATGTCTGGATCCGCCCGCCATGCCGCCTCCAGGTCCGGGGGGGCGGTGGCGAGGAGGCAGCGGAAGGCTTTGGCGTCGCGCGCGGTCGCGGCCCGGACGAGATCGCGGCGGGTACCCCGGTTCAGTCGCAGGCGGGGAGGGCGCACCGGTCCTCCGAGGCCGATCAGCGCGAGGCCGATTCCGAAGGCGACGAGGGACGCGGCCGTCACCGCCAGGGGCGAGGCCGTGACCGGGGACCTGGCTTCGTCCTCGCGGTCGGGCAGGCCGCCACCGATCTGACGGGCGGGGATTTCGGCCTCGCGCAGGGTGCGCGACACCGTATCGAACCACGGGATGATGATGGCGTCGAGGGGGATGATCTCGGTCACCGCCGGGCGCACGTCCCATTGGTATGTCGCCCTCGCCACCGGGCCGGACGGGGTGATGAGCGTCTCGCGGGTGACCGGCCCGGCGAAGGTAAGAATGCCCCGCGTGCGCATGATCGGCCGGGGCGGCAGGTTCTCGCCGACCATGCCCTGCGCCTCGATGGTGACGATGCGACGGGTGGTCTCGCCGATCTTCACGGTCTCGGGATCGGAGCTCCACGAATCCGTGATGGTCACGTCACGGGCGGGCAGCCACCACGGCTCCTTGGCATCGGGGCCGCCCACCGGCTTCGACCAGACCGCCACCGGCAGGGCGACGGGGGGCGAGGCCACATCGACCACCACGCGCTTGCCGCCCTCGTTGACCGTGAGGCGGTGGAGGAAGGGCTCGATGGTGAAGTCGCCCGGGTGATGGGGGAAGACCGCGATGACCCGGTCGAAGGCCACCGCCACCTGCCCGTCCGGCAGGCGGGTCTTCGACCAGAGGTCGCGTCCGAGCTGGGTCCAGCTGAAATTAGCGAGCGAGGGCTGGATCACCTCTTCGAGCAGGATCGGCTGGCGATAGACGCCGTGGATGCGCAGCAGCACCATTTCGCGGGCAAAGGGAGCCGCGTTGCCGTTGCGCTCCGGGGTGACCGTCAGGGTGAGATCGCCAGGGACGATCTCGGCGCGGGCGGGGAGGGCGGCGAGAATAAGGGCAGCCAAGACCCAGAGAAGGCCACGCGTACGAGAGGACAGCCAAAACCCCGATTCCCTCACCATGGGTTGCTCCCGCCCGGCACGGCGGTGCCGGCCTCGATGCGCACGGCCTGTTCCGCCTTGAGGCGGAGCTTGAGGTAGCGGCCGGGATCGTCGGGCAGGGTCTGGAGCCACAGGCGGTCGG
>JAKONB010000422.1 GCA_022702195.1 Beijerinckiaceae bacterium
TTCGACGTGTCCGACCGGCACCTGCGCCGCTCGGGCCTCGACTACCTCGATCACGTCCCGATCATCCGGCATCGGTCCTGGGCCGCCTTCGAGGCCTGGCGGCGGGAGGCCGGGCTGCGCCTCGTCCTGGCCACCACCACGGGCGCGCTGCCCTACACCGACTTCGCCTTCGCGCCCGACGATTGCGTTCTGATGGGCCGGGAATCGGCGGGCGTCCCGGAGGCGGTGCACGGCGCGGCGGATGCGCGGGTGGTGGTGCCGATCCGCCCCGGGTTGCGCTCGCTCAACGTCGCCGTCAGCGCCGCGATGATCTGCGGCGAGGCCCTGCGCCGGACCAGCCGGTTTCCGGTCCAATTTTGAACGGCGTGCATATTCGCACTTGAACACCGTTCAAAATGGCGGCATCACGGTCGGGACGGCGAGGCCCGTCGGACCGGAGACAGTCCATGTTCAAGCTGTTCAGGACCCTGGCGCGCGGCGCGACGGCGCAGGCGCAGGAGGATCTCATCGATCGCAACGCCCTGCTGATCCTCGATCAGCAGATCCGCGAGACCCGCGCCGCCCTGGAGCGGAGCCGGATGGCACTCGCCGCCGCCATGGCCGGGGACAAGGCGGAAGCGCGCCGCCTCGCCGAGGTCGAGGCCCGCGCCGCCGATCTTGAAGAGCGGGCCATCGCAGCCCTGAAGGCCGGGCGGGACGATCTCGCCGCCGAGGCCGCCGAGGCCATCGCCGACCTCGAGACGGAGCGCGATGCCGTCAACGCCGCCCGGCTGCGCTTCACCCGGGAAACGGCGCGGATCCGCGCGATCGTGGCCGACGCCACCCGGCGGCAGGCGGAGCTGGAGCGCGGACGCCGCCTCGCGGCGGCTGCCGAATCGGCCCGGCGTCTCGGCATCACCGCGACGCCGCAGGATCAGGCGACCCTGCGCGAGGCCGAGGCGACCCTGGCGCGCTTGCGACACCTCCAGACTCAGGCGGCCGATACGGAGGCCGCCCTCGCCGAGATCGAACCGGCGGGCGACATCGCCGAGCGGATGGAGCGCGAAGGCTTCGGCCGCGCCCGGCGCCCGACCGGCGGCACCGTCTTGGACCGGCTGCGCCTGAGGGCCGAAGCGGGTCCCGCCCCGCAAGCCTGATTCCCCCGATCTTCTCCCCCTCCCTCACGAACGAGGACCACGACCATGAGCAACGAGACCACGCAGCATTCCGGCGCCTGGGTCACCTTCACCTACGCGTCGTTCCTCGGCTCCGCCGCGATGGTGGCGCTCGGCATCCTGTTCATGCCGCTCGACATCTGGATGAAGGGCTATTTCACCATGGGGATGATCATGCTGGTCCAGTCCTGCATCACCGCCACCAAGACCGTGCGCGACGTCCACGAGAACCGCCGCATGGTGAACCGCATCGAGGACGCCAAGACCGAACGCCTGCTGATGCAGGTGGGCAAGGATTAGCCCCGACCCGTCGATTGACGGGCGGGCGGCGGGATGGGACATCCCCTCCCATGACGCGTTCCGGCCCCGCCCTTCCGCCCCTGCCCGAAGCCGAGACCACGGCGCTGAAGTCCGACGCGACGGCGTGGTTCACGGCCCTGCGCGACCGCATCCTCGGCGCGTTCGAGACCCTGGAGGCCGAGGCCACCGGCCTGTTCCACCCGGACGCGCCGGCCGAACCCGGCACCTTCGTGAAGACCCCCTGGGAACGCACCGACCACACCGGCAAGCCGGGCGGCGGCGGCACCATGGCGATGCTCAAGGGCCGGGTGTTCGAGAAGGCCGGGGTCCACGTCTCGGCGGTGCATGGCGAATTCGCCCCCGAGTTCCGGGCGCAGATGCCCGGCGCGGCGGAGGATCCGCGCTTCTTCGCCACCGGCATCTCGCTCATCGCGCATCCGTGGAACCCGAACGCGCCGACGGTGCACATGAACACCCGCTTCGTCGTCACCACCAAGACGTGGTTCGGCGGCGGTGCGGACCTGACGCCGGTCCTCGACCGGCGGCGGACCCAGGAGGATCCCGACAGCCTCGCCTTCCACGCGGCCCTGCGCGAAGCCTGCGAGGCCCACGCGCCGGCGGCGGATTACGCCCGCTACAAGGCTTGGTGCGAGGAGTACTTTTACCTGCCGCACCGGAAGGAGCCGCGCGGCATCGGCGGCATCTTCTACGATTACCACTGGACCGGCGACGCGGCGGCCGACCTCGCCTTCACCAAGGATGTGGGGCAGGCCTTCCTCAAGGCCTATCCGGCGATCATGCGGGCCAATCTCGCCACACCCTGGACCGAGGCCGACCGGCTGGAGCAGCAGGTCCGGCGCGGGCGCTACGTGGAATTCAACCTGCTCTACGATCGCGGCACGATCTTCGGCCTGAAGACCGGCGGCAACGTCGCCTCGATCCTGTCGTCGATGCCGCCCACGGTCCGCTGGCCGTGACGGACGACCTGCCGACCCGGTTCGCGCCGCAACAGGATGCGGCGCTCAAAGCCATCGCCGATTGGCGCAAGGGTGGCGGCGCCCAGGTGTTTCGCCTGTTCGGCTTCGCCGGCACCGGCAAGACCACCCTCGCGCGGCGCATCGCCGACGACGTGGAGGGCAACGTCGTGTTCGGCGCCTTCACCGGCAAGGCGGCCTCCGTCATGCGCCAGAAGGGCTGCCACGACGCGGCGACCATCCACAGCCTGATCTACCGCACCAAGGAGACCGACGAGGGTGGCCCGGCCTTCACCCTCAACCGCACCGGCCCGGTCTCCAAGGCGGAACTCGTCATCATCGACGAGTGCTCGATGGTCGATTCCGATCTCGGCAACGACCTCCTGTCGTTCGACAAGCCGGTGTTGGTGCTGGGCGATCCGGCCCAGTTGCCGCCGGTGCGCGGGGGCGGCTTCTTCACCGAGGCCGAGCCGGACGTGATGCTCACCGACGTCCACCGGCAGGCCGCCGACGATCCCATCGTCCGCATGGCGATGACCATCCGGGAGGGCGGCCGCCTGAGCATCGGCGAGTACGGCCGGAGCCGTGTCGTCGCGCGCCGGGCTCTGGATCCGGCGCGGGTCGTCGCCGCCGATCAGGTCCTGGTGGGGATGAACAAGACCCGCCGGCTCTACAACAACCGCCTGCGCGAGATCGCCGGCCATACCGACCCGATGCCGTCGGTGGGCGAGAAACTGGTCTGCCTGCGCAACGACCGGACCAAGGGCCTGCTCAACGGCTCGACCTGGACGGTCCATGCCCAGCGCGCCGCCCAGAGGCCGGACACCATCCGGCTCGACGTGGTGGCGGAGGACGACCCGGCCCTGCGCCGCCGGCCCATCGACATCAAGGTCATGCGGGCGGTGATGTCGGGCTCGGAGGAGGAGATCCCCGCCTTCCTCAAGCGCGAGACCGACGAATTCACCTACGGCTACGCGCTCACCGTGCACAAGGCTCAAGGCTCGCAATGGGACGACGTGGTCCTGTTCGACGAATCCTTCGCGTTTCGCGAGCACCGGGCCCGCTGGCTCTATACCGGCCTCACCCGGGCGGCGCAGTCGATCACCGTGGTGGTGTAGGGCCGCGCCCATTGGCATTCGGCCGCCCGAGCCCCCACCTGCGGGCCGAAGCGAACGCAGTTTTTCGGAGAAACCACCTTGGCGAACGATTCCGGCGGGCTGCCGCAGATGCACGCGACGACCATCCTGATGGTCCGCAAGGGCGGACGCGTGGTGATCGGCGGCGACGGGCAGGTCAGCCTCGGGCAGACCATCGTGAAGGGCAACGCCCGCAAGGTTCGGCGCCTCGCCAAGGGCTCGGTGATCGGGGGATTCGCCGGTGCGACCGCGGATGCCTTCACGCTGTTCGAGCGGCTGGAGGGCAAGCTCGAGCAATATCCCGGCCAGCTCACCCGGGCCTGCGTGGAGCTGACGAAGGATTGGCGCACGGACCGCTATCTGCGCCGTCTCGAGGCGATGATGCTGGTGGCGGATCGCGAGGTGAGCCTGCTGCTGTCGGGCGCGGGCGACGTGCTCGAGCCGGAGCACGGCGTCATGGCGATCGGCTCCGGCGGCAACTACGCCCTCGCCGCCGCCCGTGCCCTCGAGGATGGCGTCCACGATGCGGAGACCATCGTGCGTCGCGCCATGGGCATCGCGGCCGAGATCTGCGTCTACACCAACCACAGCCTCGTCATCGAGAGCCTGGAAACTTAATGATCCGGCTAACGATGCGCGGCTTTTAACGCTCCATTCCACAATGTCCCCTATATGGCTCGCAAGGCCGTCGAGGGGGCAAGGTTCGTCATGGGCATCCGGTCAAAGATTCTGGCCTTCGTCCTCGCCTGCGCCGCGACGACTTTGCTGACAGCCACGATCGGGATCGTCACCCTCAGAACGCTGAACGCCGCGATCGTGGAGGCACGCCAGGTGGCGCAGCATTCCGTCGACGCCGCGACGCTCAACCGGTTCGTGACCACCGTGGTGCTGGAGGCGCGCGGCATCTACGCCGCGAAGGACAG
>JAKONB010000470.1 GCA_022702195.1 Beijerinckiaceae bacterium
CTCGACGGCAAGGCCCTGCCGCCGCCCCGCAGCGCCGCCGCCTCGCCGGAATGGCCCAAGGATCCCGAGGTGGTCGAGCGCCAGAAGGCCGCCGCCGAGGCCCGGAAACCCATCGTGCGTGGGGCGCAGGGCCGCATGAACGACAACAACATGACGCTCAGCATCGACGAGATGCGGGGCGGCCGCCGCGCCGACGCGCAGGTGCGCACCGAGAACGGCCGGCCCGAGGGCGAGACCGACGACCGCAATTCGTTCTGGAAGAATCCGTTCGGCCTGCGCTCCGAGGAGAAGGTGGAGCCGACCGTGGCCGAGCCCGACCGCGACACGCTCACCGATCCGCCCACCGGCTACCGCAAGGCGCCGCGCAAGGTCGCCAAGAGCAACGGCGACCCGATCAACAATCCCTCGCGCGAGCGGGAGGAATCCGATCCGGGCGCCTATTTCCGGACGCGTAACTAAATACCCTTTCGGACCGTCGCCCGCGCGGCGGTCCGGAACTTGCCCGACCCACCGGGAGATCGCCCGGAGGACGTTTCGAATCCGCGGATCTTGCCCGGCCCGGCCGCCCCCGCGGCGGCGGCGGGTCTCCCGCCCACGACGGACGGTCCCTGGTGGACCGCACGCTGAAGGAAAGCCCGATGCACCTGTTCCGGAAGGACACGCCTCTCCTCGGTTCCGTCCGCAGCCATGCCAGTGCCGGCCGGGCGGAGGGCGCCTCGTTCGGGCGCTCCGAGGCGGGCGGACCCGAGGTGAGCGCCTTCGCGCTCGACAATGGCCTCGACGTCGTCGTCGTTCCCGATCACCGTGCCCCCGTCGTCACCCACATGGTGTGGTACCGCAACGGCTCGGCAGACGATCCGCTGGGCCAGTCCGGCATCGCCCACTTCCTCGAACACCTGATGTTCAAGGGCACCGAGAAGCACCCGGTGGGCGCCTTCTCGCAGGCCGTCTCGGGCCTCGGCGGCCAGGAGAACGCCTTCACCTCCTACGATTACACCGCCTATTTCCAGCGGGTCGCCCGCGACCATCTCAAGACCATGATGGAATTCGAGGCCGACCGGATGACCGGTCTGGTGCTGGAGGATTCCGTGGTGGCGCCCGAGCGCGACGTGGTGCTGGAGGAGCGCCGGATGCGGGTCGAGACCGACCCGTCGGCCCAGCTCTCCGAGGCCATGGCCGCCTCGCTGTTCGTGCACCACCCCTACGGCACGCCGATCATCGGCTGGATGCACGAGATCGAGGAACTGAACCGCACCCACGCGCTCGATTACTACAAGCGCTTCTACACCCCCGAGAACGCCATCCTGGTGGTGGCCGGCGACGTGACCCCCGACGCGGTGCGCCGCCTGGCCGAGGACACCTATGGCCGGGTCACGCCCCAGGGCACGCGCCCGGTGCGGATTCGCGCCAAGGAGCCGGAGCCCCGCGCCCTGCGCCGCCTCGCGGTGGCCGATCCCAAGGTCGAGCAGCCGACCCTTCAGCGGCTCTACCTCACGCCCTCCTGCATCACCGCGCGCGACGGCGAGTGCCATGCACTGGAATTGCTCGCCGAGGTGATGGGCGGGGGCTCCACCTCCTACCTCTACCGCAAGCTGGTGATGGAGCTCGGCGTCGCGGTGAATGCCGGGGCCTGGTACATGGGCTCGGCCATCGACGACACCCGGTTCTCGGTCTACGCGATCCCCGCCGAGGGCGTCAGCCTGGAGAAGCTGGAGGAGGAGGTCGACCGCGTGCTGCGGCGCGCGCCCTCCGAGGCCCTGGAGCCGGAGGCGATCGAGCGGGCCAAGACCCGGCTCGTGGCCGAGACCGTCTATTCCTCCGACAGCCAGTCGTCGCTGGCCCGCATCTACGGCTCGGCGCTCGCCATCGGCGAGAGCATCGAGGAGGTCCGCCGCTGGCCCTCCGACATCGAGGGCGTCACGAAGGCCCGCCTCGCGGCGGTGGCCGAGCGCTACCTCACGCCCTCTCGCTCCGTGACCGGCTACCTGACCAAGGCCCCCCGCGAGGCCGAGGCCGGCTGAGGCCGGCCCCCTGCGACGACGATGACATGCGACGACGATGAGACGACGCCGTGGTGCGGCGGCGCCGCGCCCCACGCAAGACAATGAGGTTTCCATGACGATGGCCACCACCAACCTGGTCGACACGGCCGCCCGCTCCGCCACCTCGCCGACCCAGGCCCTGCCCGTCGCGACCGCCCCCGGCATCGAGGCGTGGCACGTCGAATCCCCGGTGGTGCCGATGATCGCCCTGGCCTTCACCTTCGAGGGCGGGGCCGCGCAGGATCCGGAGGGCAAGGCCGGCGTCGCCCAGATGCTGGCGCGCCTGCTCGACGAGGGCGCGGGCGATCTCTCCTCGGACGCCTTCCAGGAGCGCCTCGCGGCGCGGGCCATCGAGCTGTCGTTCCATGCCGGCGCCGACGCCTTGGGCGGCTCGCTCAAGATGCTGGTCAAGCACGCCGACGAGGCCATCGACCTGCTGGCCCTGGCGCTGGCCAAGCCACGGCTCGACCCCGACGCCATCGAGCGGGTGCGCGCCCAGACCCTGGCCGGCCTGCGCTACCAGCAGAACGATCCGGGCGTGATGGCCTCGCGCCGCTTCTTCGCCGAGGCCTATGCGGG
>JAKONB010000605.1 GCA_022702195.1 Beijerinckiaceae bacterium
CGGAAGGCCGATGATGGCGTCTGTTGCTCGGGACGGCGTCCGCAACGGCGCGCGCGGGTGATCGCCCTCGGGGTCCGATCCCGGACAGGCGGAGCCATGATCCAGCGACGGCTCAGACGGCCGTCCCGCGTTCGGCCGCGGATTGCGCCAGCATCTGATAGGCCAGGGTGAAGATCCTGTGAGACGCCTCCGCGCCCATGAACTGATCGTAATGCGCGCGCATCTCGGAGGCGGGGAGGCCGAGTTCCGCGAAGCCGACCAGATAATTATGGACCCGATCCTCGAGACGGTTCGCGTAGGGGGCTCCGAGGGGACGGGCGAACCGGTGAACCCAACGCAGGAACGGAAGGCACAGGGTGCGGTGCCCCGCCTGGCGGAACTTCTCGTGGATATACCCTTCCTCTCCGCCGAAACCGCGAAACTGCGCATTGAAGCCCAGCCAGGCTTCCTTGCGGCAGGCGAAGGCACCGAGGCCCTGCATGGGAATCTCGAAGGGTTCGGTGTCGAGGTAATGCGCGCGCAGATCGTCGCCCCAGATGCCCCACATGCCGCCGCGCCAGACCGGAATCCAATGCGAGGCGAGTGTGGTCAGATCATCGTGCAGGAGCGGCCCTTGCAGCAGGTCCCCCGTCTCCGGATGCTGGCGCACATAGGCGAGCAGCCGCGCGATCGCACCGGGAACCAACAACACATGGCAATCGAGGCAGAGGACCACGGACCCTCGCGCCTCTTCGAAAAGACGATTGCGCACCGATGTGCCGGAGCGGGTCAGATACGGCACATGGCGCCCGTGGGGCACCGATGTCATCAGCTTCTTCAGTGGCTCGGCGCAAATGCCGTCCGGATGGTTGTCGATGACCACGATCTCCGTGTTCGACAAGACCTCGGGGTGATAGAGCCGCAGGGCCTGGATGGTGAAATAGACCCCGTCGTAATCGTCGTAGGTCGCCATCCCGATCGTCAGCGTCACGTCACCCGGCGACCGGCCCGGGAGGGGGGACAAAATGGGGATGGGCGCCGGCAGCGCCACCGCGTCGTGGCGCGATAAGGCCTGGAAGGCCGCGTTGACCTCCGAGATCGCGGCTTCGAGACTCCCGGCGTCCTGGTCGGACGCGCTCAGGCGGCCGAGCACGCCGTCGAGCTGCGCGGCCTCGATCTGGTCCAGGCTCCCGTAACGCAGGCGCAGGATCGGCGGACCCGCGGCGAGCGCCGTCACGATCGACAGCCCGTGATCGGCGAAATCGGATGCGCTGCCATTGCACGCCATCAGCAGGGTGGATGCGCGCGCCCGGCTCAGCCGCTCCAGGCGCGGGGGGGCGCCGCTCTGGAAATCCACGAACAGGATGAGACCGCATGTCTGCCCGCCGGCTTGTCCCGAGCAAGCGGGCGGCGCGACGATCTGGCGACCATCCCCGAACCGGGCGTTGCGCGCCACCCAGGAAAAGCGCGAGATTCTCGACCAAGCATCCGGCCGAACCACGAGGGGCCGGACGAGACCCTCGACGGTGGTGCCATCCCGAACGGCCACGACCTGATCGGAGAGATACCGGAAGCCCTTCTCCGTGAGCCAGGCGGCGAGCGTCGATTTCCCGGTTCGCTCCTGACCGGGAATCAGGATGACGCGATCACCCCGCGCCACGCCCGCCGCGCGCAGCAGAAGCGCGTCGTCCCCGAATCCGGCGATCAGGTCTCCATGGGCCTCGACCATCACCTGACACAGGGCCTCGGCGAGTCCCCGGTGGCGGATCATCGCCTCCGAACGGCTCGACGACACGCGGAATGTTCCGGGGCCGTCCACCTCGATCACCCACCGATGCGACGGGGTGACGCCAGCGGGGGGCGAGGGCTGAAGCGGGAAGTAGGCCTCGACGTCGTCCTGAAGGGGCAGCGGGTAGACGATCTCGACCGCCCGCTCGCGCAGAACGAGGAATCCGTGAACAGCCATGCGGAGACCTGGATGACAGGGTGCAAGAGAAAGTCCGTGTCCGGCCGTTCGGCGCAGGCCACGGCGAATGCACGACCGCGATGGACCGGACACCATCCCCGAAAGGAGGGAGCGCGTGGCGCCATCGGGCGGTCGCCGGATCGCAGGGAACGGATCGATGCCCCCCGGAGGGCCGATCGAACGATGGCCCCGCGCATTGTTCGCCGACATGGTTGCCGGCTCGGCGCGAGAAGATGCGAGACCCGGCAGAGAGACAATGCGTTTTCCGTGCCTTACGGATCACCAAAAACGCTCGAGAGCATCGCCTCGAAAATCGGATCCGGGACGATGTTCTACGCTCTTGATTTCGGATCGTCGTTTTTTCGAAAAGCCGGCAACCCCCCTTCGGGACGATGCTCTAGCTCGCCCTGCCTATGGCGGCGGCGGCGGAGCGTGCGTGGTGGTCTGGAGCGTGCAGCCCGCCAGTGATTCCGCCTGGGCCGGGACGAAGACCGCCTCGACGACCGGCTTGGTCCAGCCCTCGGGCAAAGCCAGGGCGACCGCACCCAGGCCCAGGGCGCGCATCAGGTGGCGGCGCGCGACCGCGCCGCCAGGCATGGCGGGACGAGAGGATGTCGTGTCGTCGTTCATGTCATGCCTCCGGCATCGAGAAAGATCAGCCCATCGGGCGACCAACCCGAGAGATCACTGTCCGCCCAAGGGGCGGACGGTTCGCGTGGCGGGACGCGCTGGGGTGGGTCCAAAGCGCGTCGTGAGGTTTCGAGGTTGTGAAAGGGCTTTGGTGTCTCTCGCAAACTCCCGCTGCGCCGTCCTGCTTCCAGCGAGGACTGCGGTGATCGGGAGTTGTGTGAGGCACGCTTAGACCGGCCGCTGTGTGGTGGTGGTGGTCTGGAGCGTGCAGCCCGTCGGGACCGCCTGAGCCGGGACGAAGACCGCCTCGACGATCGGCTTGGTCCAGCTCTCGGGCAAAGCCAGGGCGACCGCCCCCAGGCCGAGGGCGCGCATCAGGTGGCGGCGTGCCACCGCGCCGCCCGGCGCGGCGGCACGGGAGGATGTCTGATCATTGTTCATGTCATGCCTCTAGAATGGAGTTGGAAGAGCTGGCCCTTGGAAATACCCGAACGCTCAGAATCTCGGTCGGCCTGCAGCAACAACGTATCCATACCGATCCGGATAAACACAACAACGACGTTTGAAGAAAAGCGAAAAAACCAAGCGTTGTTGCAGATATCAGACGGTTCCGCCGTTATTGACGGCGCGATACTGACGTGATCGCGGCGATCGGCACCCTGTGATTCGCCGCAGAAGGTTAGACCTTGCATAGCAGGAAAAGCAGTCCTGTCCACCCGCTCCCTATGCGATCCGCCATTTCGCTCATTGCCTCGATGTATGAATCGATCAAGTCTTGGCGAGTCGATGGAGCGTCGAGAGGCCAGGGAAGTGGCTCATTGCCGATTGGTCGCCCGGTCACGTTTCGCCGGCCGGGCATTCGGCCGCGAAGCCGGCGCAGCGATGACCCGGCGAGGGCTCCGGGCCGATCGCCGGGGCTGGCCGCCGAATCTCCGATTTCTCTCATCAAGACAGCAAAATCCTCACTCAAGACTGAAGACGGGGTGCGCTCGTCTTCATGCTATACGGTCATGGACCGGCTACATGGCTCGGTTGCGCGACACTCCGGGTGCCGTGCGGCTCCGAGGCCGCCTGCCAGGCGCCCGGTCCACCTCCGCGGGGCGCCCACCCGGGATCGCCCCTCCCGGGCAGCGTGACCGATCCGCCACACTGGGGGCACGGAACGCGGTTTCGTTTCGCAATCCGGATAGGGCTTTCGCGATCCGGCATAGTCTTGATTTGTGCGGATATGATCAAAGCATCTCCATGGCTGATCGGTTTACGGTCAGGTCGGGGACGTGGCTTGCTATGAATCACAAGACAAACCGCTCGCTCAAGACAATGATCCGTCCGAATGGCGGCGACCGCTTTTATTCCCACGTTCTGGGCCGCGCCCTCGAGGCCGACGGCCTCTCCCTCAGCCGCGGCCAGCGCCGCCGCATCGTGGCGATCCTGCGCAATGCCTGCCGCGTCCTCCTGCAGGGCCAGCGCCGCGGCGTCGGCGCCCTCGGTCGCGGGGCGGCGGTGGCGATGACGCTCGCCTCCATGGGCATCGGCACCGAGACGGCCTACGCGAATTATACGGCGGCCAATGCCTACGCAGTCGGGGCCTCCGCGCTGGCGATCGGCGAAAGGGCCTACGCGGACGGCGGCAATGCGACGGCCTATGGCGCGAGCGCCAATGCGAACGGCACTTACGCGACGGCGACCGGCGCTTTTGCCAAGGCGGTCGGCGGCAATGCGACGGCGACTGGCGCGAACGCCAATGCGAACGGCGCTTACGCGACCGCGACCGGCGCTTTTGCCAAGGCGATCGGCGGCAATGCGACGGCGACCGGCGCGCAGGCCAATGCGAACGGCGCCTATGCGACGGCGACCGGTTCCGAAGCCAAGGCGGATGGTGGTGCCGCAACGGCGACCGGCCGCTCCGCCATCGCGGTCGGCTACGCAGCGACTGCGACCGGCCTGACGGCCAATGCAACCGGCGCTTACGCGACGGCGACCGGCGCCGGGGCCAAGGCGATCGGCGCCAACGCGACGACGACCGGCGCGAGTGCCAACGCGAACGGCGACTTCGCGACGGCGACCGGCACCGATGCTTCGGCGAACGGCACCTATGCGACGGCGACCGGCGTCAATGCGCTGGCGAATGGCAGCAGCGCCACGGCCGCCGGCATGTCCGCCATTGCGCAGGGCAATGGCGCGACGGCTCTCGGGGCGAAAGCCAACGCGACCGGCGCCAACGCCACGGCCGCCGGCGCGTCGGCCAAGGCGAACGGTGAATATGCCGCGGCGTTCGGCAGCGGTTCCAACGCCAGCGGCATCACCGCGGCGGCGATGGGGGTGCAGTCCCATGCGACGGGGGCGGCGGCAACCGCCCTGGGCTCCTATGCGGCCGCCAGCGGCGATTGCGCCACGGCGACCGGATCCTATTCCAACGCCAATGGCCTGTACGCCACAGCGACGGGCGCCAATTCGGTCGCCAATGGCGAGAGCGCGGCGGCTTACGGCGCGAATGCCAACGCGCAGGGCGCCACCGCGACGGCGACCGGCGCGTCTGCCAATGCGCAGGGCGTCACCGCGACGGCGACCGGCGCGTCTGCCAATGCGATCGGCGCCAACGCGACGGCGACCGGCGCTTATGCCAATGCGATCGGCGCCTACGCGACGGCGACCGGCACCAATGCCAATGCGAAGGGCGAGAACGCGACGGCGATCGGCTCTTATGCCGTTGCGGGCGGCGGCAACGCGACGGCGACCGGCACCAACGCCAATGCGAACGGCGCCAATGCGACGGCGACGGGTGCGTATACCGCGGCGAAGGGCGCGCGCGCGACGGCCACCGGTTACAACGCGATCGCGGCCGGCGACGACGCGACGGCGATCGGCTCGCGGGTCCAGGTGATCGGCGGAGAGGCGACGGCGCTCGGCGCGCGGGCCTTTGCAATCGGCACCGACGCGACGGCGCTCGGCGCCGGGAGCAATGCGCAGGGCAACAACGCGACGGCGGTCGGCGCGAGCGCCAATGCGCAGGGCTCCAACGCGACGGCGACCGGCGCGAGCGCCACCGCGAACGGCACCGGCGCGGTGGCGACCGGATACCAGGCCGCTGCGAACGGCGACTACGCGACGGCAACGAGCGCGTATGCCACCGCGAAGGGCGAGCACGCGGTGGCCACCGGTTACACCGCGAACGCGGTCGGTGACGACGCGACGGCGACGGGCGCCCGGGCCAATGCGAATGGCAGCCAAGCGACGGCGACCGGCGTGCGGGCCTTGGCGGACGGCGCCAACGCGACGGCGACCGGCGCGCGGGCCAACGCGAGCGGCGACGATGCGACGGCGGTCGGCTCGCGATCCGTCGCGACCGGTGGCTCCGCGACGGGGATCGGCGCGTCAGCCAACGCGACTGGCAAGGTTGCGACGGCCCTCGGCGGGAGGTCCCGTGCGAACGGCGCCAGCGCGACGGCCCTCGGCGCGTCCGCTGCCGCCGACGGCAGTAATGCGACGGCGACCGGCAGCTACGCCTATGCCAACGGGGATTATGCCACGGCCACCGGTTCAAATACGGTTGCGAACGGCTTCGCTGCGGCGGCCACCGGTGCAGGCGCCAACGCGACCGGCGCCAACGCGACGGCGACCGGTACGCAGGCCAACGCGGCGGGCACTTACGCGACGGCGACCGGCTATCTCGCCAATGGGACCGGCACCAACGCGACGGCGACCGGCGCGCAGGCCAACGCGCAGGGTGAATACGCGACGGCGACCGGCTATCAGGCCAATGCGGGCAGTCGCAACGCGACGGCGACCGGCGCGCAAGCCAACGCGCAGGGCGACTGGGCGACGGCGACCGGTTACCAGGCCAAGGCGGCAGGATACTCCGCGACGGCGACCGGCGCGCAGGCCAATGCGGTCGGTGAATACGCGACGGCGACCGGCGGGCAAGCCAATGCGAATGGCAACTTCGCGACGGCGACGGGTTACACGGCCAATGCCACCGGCGCCGGCGCGACGGCGGCCGGCAAGCAGGCCAATGCGATCGGCGCGTACGCGACGGCGACCGGTGCGCAGGCTAAGGCGAATGGCGCGTTCGCGACGGCGACCGGCACGGATACCAATGCGAATGGCGCCAACGCGACGGCAACCGGCGCGGAGGCCAGTGCGAACGGCGCCAACGCGACGGCCACCGGTGCGAACGCCAATGCGCAGGGCCGCAACGCGACGGCCGTGGGCGCCAGCTCGGCCGCCAACGGCGCATTCGCCACCGTCCTTGGCTCCTTCTCCGCGGCCAGCGGGGATTGCGCCACGGCGACCGGCCCCTATGCCAACGCCAACGGTCTGTACGCCACGGCGACGGGCGCCAACGCCCTCGCCAATGGCGGGAACGCCACGGCTCTGGGCGCCAATGCGATCGCCAACGGCATCCTGGCGACGGCCTTGGGTGCGTCTGCCAATGCAACGGGCGGTCTGGCGACGGCGATCGGTGCGGGAGCCATCGCCGAGGGCGATCAGGCGACGGCCACCGGCACGCAGGCCAATGCGACCGGTTTGCGCGCCACGGCGACCGGTTTCGCCGCTCAGGCAAACGGCGCCAACGCGACGGCGACCGGTTACGTCGCCAGGGCTTCGGGCTCTGACGCGGTGGCGTACGGCCCGCGTTCCAATGCGAGCGGTGACAGGGCGGTGGCAATCGGCGCCGACGCCAATGCGAAGGGCGTCAACGCGACGGTGTCCGGCGCGTTCGCCGTTGCGAATGGTGAGAACGCCACGGCGTTCGGTGTCTCGGCCAATGCGACGGGGCAGAGCACGACGGCGATCGGCAGCAAGGCTTTCGCGAACAGCTGGAACGCGACGGCGGTCGGCGTGCTCTCCGTGGCCGATGGCTGGAACGCCACGGCGACCGGTGCGGCCGCCAACGCGACGGGCAATTTCGCGACCGCGACCGGCACGGGGGCGAATGCGATCGGCAATTACGCGACCGCCACCGGCGACAAAGCCAACGCGACCGGTGCCAACGCCACGGCGTCGGGCGTGCTCGCCAATGCGATCGGCGCCAACGCGACGGCGACCGGCGCCTATGCCAATGCCCTCGGTGCCAATGCGACCGCGACCGGCAGGCAGGCCAATGCGAACGGCACATGGGCGACGGCGACCGGCGCTTATGCCAACGCGAATGGCGGCAACGCCACGGCCGCTGGCGCGCAGGCCAATGCGAACGGCGCCAGCGCGACGGCCACCGGCGCCCTGGCCAACGCATCCGGCTTCAACGCGACCGCCATCGGCGTCCTCGCCAATGCGAATGGCGTGAGTGCCACTGCGATCGGCGGTTACGCCAATGCGAAGGGTACCAACGCGACGGCGGTCGGCAACCTAGCCAGCGCGCAGGGCGACAGTGCCGCCGCGCTGGGTAATTACAGCTCTGCGAAGGGCGAGTATGCGTCCGCCTTCGGAGCCTTCTCCAACGCGCAGGGGTATGAGGCCACGGCGCTCGGCTACGGCACCATTGCGGATGGCGACCGCGCGGTGGCGCTCGGCGCTCTGACCGAGGCTCACGGCGCCTTCGCCACCGCTCTCGGTTCCTTCTCCGCAGCCAGCGGGGATTGCGCCACGGCGACCGGACCCTATGCCAACGCCAATGGCTTGTACGCCACGGCCACCGGCGCCACCGCCCTCGCCAGCGGCGGGAACGCCACGGCTGTGGGTGCCAGCGCGACCGCCAACGGCGACACGGCGTCGGCCTTCGGTAAGAATGCCAACGCCTCCGGCCAGCTCGCGACGGCGACCGGTGCGAATGCCCTCGCGAATGGCAGCGCGGCGACGGCGACCGGTGCGAACGCCAAGGCGGTGGGCGGCCAAGCCACGGCGACCGGCGCCCTGGCCTTCGCCAATGGCGGCGCGGCAACGGCGACCGGTATGCAGGCCACCGCGAATGGTGCATCCGCCACGGCGACCGGTGTGAATTCCGTCTCGAACGGCGACTACGCGACGGCCACCGGCGCCTCGACCCGAGCGAACGGCCAGTTCGCGACGGCCGCTGGCGCGGCCGCCAACGCGACGGGTCTGCGGGCCACGGCGACCGGGTCGGCGACGCGCGCGATCGGCGCCAACGCGGCGGCCTACGGCGCGGTTTCCTTCGCCAATGGCGAATCCGCGACAGCCCTGGGCGCCTCTGCCAACGCCTCCGGTCTGAACGCCACCGCGACGGGCGCGAATGCTCTGGCCGGCGGCGAGAACGCCACGGCGCTCGGGGCCAGCGCGGCCGCCAGCGGTGCCAACGCCACGGCCCTGGGCGCCAACGCGGCCGCCAACGGCATCTGGGCGACGGCGACGGGCCATGCGTCCAGAGCGAATGGAGACGGGGCGACGGCCACCGGTCTGGGGGCCTTTGCGAATGGCGGGGCGGCGACGGCCACCGGTGAGGGCACCTATGCGAATGGGCAGCTGGCGACGGCCACCGGTGCGGGTACGCATGCGAATGGAACGTATGCCACGGCGACCGGCCCGTATTCCTATGCCAACGGCGACGAGGCGACGGCGACCGGTCTGGCTGCCCAGGCGCAGGGTGCCAATGCCACGGCGACGGGTTTCTTCGCCCGGGCGCTCGGTTCCGACGCTGCGGCCTACGGCCCGCAATCCCAGGCCAATGGCGCTTTCGCGGCCGCCATCGGCTCCTATTCGGCCGCCAGCGGGGATTGCGCAACGGCGACCGGCCCCTACGCCAACGCCACGGGTCTGAACGCCACGGCGATCGGAACCAACACCATCGCCCGTGGTGACAACGCCACCGCTCTGGGTGCGAACGCCACCGCCAACGGTGCCTACGCCACGGCAACCGGCGCCTATGCCAGCGCGGCCGGCAGCAATGCCACGGCGCTCGGCTCCTATGCCAGCGCAACCGGCAGCGATGCCGTCGCTCTGGGGGCGGCGTCCAATGCCACCGGCGACTTCGCGACGGCCCTGGGCTCCCACGCCTCGGCGAACGGTGGCAACGCGACGGCGGTCGGTCGTTTCGCGCGCGCCGACGGACCATCTGCGACGGCGACCGGCTATCGTGCCAGTGCTCTCGGAGGGGAGGCGACGGCCACGGGCAACAATGCCCGTGCCGGCGGCGACTATGCCGTGGCGATGGGCAGCTATGCGAACGCGACCGGAGCGAACGCGATGGCGACCGGCGCCTATGCCAATGCGATCGGCGACACCGCGACCGCGCTCGGGACTCGGTCGTTCGCCATGGGCGACGCAGCGATGGCCGTCGGTTTCAGGGCCACCGCCAAGGGTAAATCTGCCAGCGCCTTTGGTGCCAGCTCCTTCGCGAACGATGACTTCGCAACGGCTCTGGGCCAGAATGCGAGCGCCACGGCCGCGGGAGGCACGGCGGTCGGTCAGGCTTCGTCCGCCTCCGGATACTACAGCGTCGCGCTCGGCGCCGGCTCGGTGGCCAAGCGCAGCGCGCCGGGAACCGAATCCTTCACCGGCGTCAACAACAACACCGGTGAAATCAACTACGGAGACGTCTCCGTCGGCACCGCGACGCAGCCGCGTCAGATCACCAACGTCGCCGGCGGTTCGCAGGCGACGGACGCGGTCAACGTCCGGCAGCTGCAATATGTCGGGTCGAACGTCGCCACCGCTCTGGGCGGCGGCGCCGCCTTCGACCCGACGACCGGCACCTTCACCGCCCCGAGCTACGCGGTGCGGGGGACGACTTACGCCAATGCCGGAGCGGCCTTCGCGGCGGTCGACTCGTCGCTGGGCGATCTGAGCAGCGGCAAGACGGGTGGGTTCGTCACGTCCCAGCCGAATGGCGGTTCGACGGCGGCCGCTGTGGCGGGCGGGTCCAACGCCTCGGCCGGTGGTCGTGGCGCGAATGCCAGCGCCGCGAACAGTCTGGCGCTCGGCAACGACGCCACGGCCAATGCGGCCGGCGCAACGGCGCTCGGCCAGGGTTCGAAGGCGAGCGCCGCGAACGCGGTGGCGCTCGGCACCGGCTCGGTGGCGGACCAGGCCAACACGGTGTCGGTGGGTTCGGCTGGCAATGAGCGCCGCATCACCAACGTCGCGGCCGGTTCGGTCGCATCGGGCTCCACCGATGCGATCACGGGCGGTCAGGCCTATACCCACAGCCAAGCCGTCGCGAAGGCCCTGGGCGGAGGCGCCACGGTCGGCGCCGATGGGTCGGTGACCGCTCCGTCCTACAGCGTGCAGGGCAGCACCTTCTCCACTGTCGGCGGTGCTCTGACCTCCCTCGACAAGGCGACCACCACCAATCCGGACGCGATCGCTGCGCTCGAGGCCGGCACCGGTGGCGTGGCCGTGTCGAACAACGCCGCCCAGGCGGCACGGCCGGTGGCGTCCGGCGCCAACGCCTCGGCGTTCGGCTTCGGGGCGAATGCCAGCGCCGCCAAGGCGACGGCGCTCGGCAATGGCTCGAATGCCAGCGGTGCGGAGACCGTGGCCCTCGGCAGCGACTCCGTGGCGAGTGCGTCCAAAGCCACGGCCCTCGGCAAGGGGACCAATGCCAGCGCCGCGAATGCCACGGCGGTCGGCAACGGTGCCAATGCCATCGCCGCCAACGCGACGGCGCTCGGCCAGGGTGCCAATGCCAGCGCCGCGAACGCCGTGGCGCTCGGCAACGGCTCGGTCGCGGATAAGTCCAACACAGTGTCGGTGGGGTCGGCTGGCAACGAGCGTGTCATCACCAACGTCGCGGCCGGTTCGGTCGCGTCGGGTTCCACCGATGCGGTCACGGGCGGTCAGGCCTACACCCACAACCAGTCCGTCGCGGCGGCCCTGGGCGGAGGGGCCACGG
>JAKONB010000484.1 GCA_022702195.1 Beijerinckiaceae bacterium
AGGGTCCGCCGCATCTGATCCAGCGCCCCCTGGAGGATGTAGGCGGCGGCCAGCATGTCCACGACTTCGCCGCGCTTGGCCCGCGAGGCATCCGCCGCGATGAGCGCGCGGGTGACAGCGGCGGTGGAGAGGCGCTCGTCGCAGAACAGCACCGGCAGAGCGAGCAACGGCTTGAGGTTGCGCACGAAGGAGCGGGTGGATTGCACCCGCGGCCCCTCGCTGCCGTCCATGTTGAGGGGCAGGCCGATCACCAGGCCGCCGACCCCGTGCCGCTCGCACAGGGCGCGCAGGCGGGCGACGTCGGGGGTGAACTTCACCCGCCGGATCGTCTCCAGGGGCGAGGCGATCTGGCGGCCGACATCCGACAGGGCGAGCCCGATGGTCTTGGTGCCGAGATCGATCCCGATCAGGCGGCGGCCGCCCTGCGACGCCTCGGCGAAGGCCCGCATCTCGGCCTCGGTCATGTCAAACTGCTCCCGCTGAGCCGCCGTCCTGACCGATCCGGCCGGTCCTGGCAATCAATGGGTGAGGGCGGTCTCGTCGCCCGCGAAGGTGGCGGGGAGGGGCTCGGCCCCCATGCCGAGGATGCCGCGCACCGTCGGCCCCTGGCAGCGGCGCATCAGGTCGGCGAGGTCGGCGCCGCCGAACCGGACCGATTCGAGGTCGGCGCCCAGCACCCAGATCTCGTACTCGGGGCCGCCCGGAACCACGTCCCAGAAGAGGAACTCGCCGGCCTCGGAGCGGCCGAAGAAGCAGGCGCGCTCCACCACGCCCGGATCGTCGCCCTCCACCGCGAAGCGATGGCCCGCGCGCCCCTCGATCACCGCCGCGATGCTGTGGGCCATCAGTTCGGACAGGCCGACGAGATCGGTCTCCGGGTCGTCCGAGGGGAGAGCCACGCGAAAATGGCCCTCGGCCAGGCCCGCCCCGCAGGTGGCGCAGAAGCTGCGGTAGGAGTCGGGCAGGGCGAAGCCGAGGTCCGCCTCGGCCCGGGCGAGGTCGGCCGGGGTGGAAACCGGTCCCGGCACCAGGGATGGGAACACCGTCTGCCACATGGGCGGTCTTTCTCCGTAGTCTTTCCCCTGACAAACCGCGTCCATACCCTTGCGGGACCCGTCCGGGCCAGGGGATCGTTAACATATCGTTAACGATCCTGGATCCCGCCGATGCCCGCCCGCTCCCCGAACCCGGCTGCCGCCCACCGCCCGATGCCCCTGCGCCACAAGCTGATGCTGGCGCTCGCCCTCGAGATCGTCGTGCTCGGCTTCCGGCAAGCCGACCTCAACCCGCACCATGCGGGCGTCGCCGTCGAGGAGCCGGCCCAGGCCCATCACGCGGTGGTGTGAGGCCCGCCCGGGCGGCGTTGCGGGCGCGGGAAGGCCGGTGCTATAGCCCGGCCGTGCCCGAGGCGGCGTGCGTGTCGCGCGGCCGGGCGGATTCCTGATAGGTCTGATGACAGCATGTCGGTCGACGCAACGACGGTGAGGCGCATCGCGCATCTGGCGCGGATCGCGGTGGCGGAGGACGAGGTCGCGCCGCTCCAAGGCGAACTCAACGCCATCCTGGCCTTCGTCGAGCAGCTCGGCGCCGTGGACGTCACCGGCGTGGAGCCGATGACCTCGGTGACCCCGATGGCGATGAAGAAGCGCGCGGACGTGGTGACCGAGGGCGGCCAGGCCGCCGACATCGTCTCCAACGCCCCCGAGACCGAGGACCATTACTTCCTCGTCCCCAAGGTGGTCGAGTAGCCGCCGCCCGCACAGCCCATGGCCGGGATCGCGCGGCGCCGCAGCGGCGACGGGACCCGGCGGGATTCGAGGATTTCGAGAGCGCCATGACCAGCCTGAACGAACTCACCCTGGCGCAGGCCCGCGACGGGCTCAAGGCCAAGGATTTTTCCGCCACCGACCTGACTCGGGCGCATCTCGCCGCCATGGAGAAGGCCAAGGGCCTCAACGCCTACATCCTGGAGACGCCCGAGCGGGCGCTCGCCATGGCCGAGGCCGCCGATGCCAAGCTCGCCGCCGGCGAGGCCCGGCCGCTGGAGGGCATCCCGCTCGGCATCAAGGACCTGTTCTGCACCCACGGGGTCACCACCACCGCCGGGTCGAAGATCCTCGAGACCTTCCAGCCGCACTACGAATCGGCGGTGACGCACAACCTCTGGCGCGACGGCGCCGTGATGCTGGGCAAGCTCAACCTCGACGAATTCGCCATGGGCTCGTCCAACGAATCCAGCGCCTACGGCCCGGTGGTCTCCCCCTGGCGCCGCGACGGCTCGGACGCCAGGCTGGTGCCGGGGGGCTCGTCGGGCGGCTCGGCGGCGGCGGTGGCCGCGCATCTGTGCCTCGGGGCCACCGCCACCGATACCGGCGGCTCGATCCGCCAGCCCGCCGCCTTCACCGGCACGGTGGGCATCAAGCCGACCTATGGCCGCTGCTCGCGCTGGGGCATCGCCGCCTACGCCTCGTCCCTCGATCAGGCCGGTCCCATCGCCCGCACGGTGCAGGATTGCGCGATCCTGCTCG
>JAKONB010000504.1 GCA_022702195.1 Beijerinckiaceae bacterium
TGTCGCCGACGATCTCCTCGAGGATGTCCTCCAGGGTGATGAGGCCCATCACCTCGCCGTACTCGTCCACCACGAGGGCGAAATGGGTCTTCTTGGTGAGGAAGGCCTTGAGCTGGTCGCGCAGGGAGGTGGTGTCGGGCACGAACCACGTCTCCAGGGCCAGGGCTTCGACCTGGAGGCCGGAGGCGTCGCCCCCCGCCGCGTCCAGCGCCCGCAGCAGGTCCTTGGCGTGGAGAACGCCGACGATGTTCTCCGAGGTGCCGCGCCAGAGCGGCATCCTGGTATAGGGCGAGGCCAGCACCTCGCGGACGATCTCCTCGGAGGGCAGGTCGGCGTTGATGGTGCGCATCTTGGTGCGATGGACCATCACCTCCGAGACCGAGAGTTCGTGCAGGTCGAGGAGGCCGCCGAGCATGTCGCGCTCGGCCTTGGCCACGCCGCCCTCGCGGTGGAGCAGGGCCACCTGTCCGCGGATCTCGTCGGTGGCCGAGAGGATCGATGGGTGCTCGCCGATGCGGATGCCGAAGGGGCGCAGCATCAGGCGCACCAGGTGCTCGATGGCGAGCGCCGGCGGCCCCAGCAGGGCGACCGCGAAGGAGACCGGCCGGGCCATGATCAAAGCCGCCTGATCGGGCTTGCTGATGGCCAGCGTCTTGGGCAGCACCTCGGCGAAGACGATGACCAGGACCGACATCACCCCGGTGGCGTAGAGCACGCCGCTCTTGCCGAAGATCGTCGTCAGCACGCTGGTGGTGAAGGCCGAGGCGCCGATCGCCACGATGTTGTAGCCGATGAGCATCGCCCCGATGAAGCGCTCGCGCAGCCGCAGGATGCGGTTGACGAGGCGGGCGCGCGGATCGCCGGCATTCTCCAGGCTCAGCATCCGGGCGCGCGAGGCGGCCGTGAAGGCGGTCTCGGCCCCCGCGAAGAAGGCCGAGAGCAGCAGCGAGATCACGACGATGCTCGCGGCCAGCCAGAGATCGGTATGGGGTTCCATCGGGTGCCGTGCCGGAAAGATCGCGCGGCGGGCCTCGGGGCCGGCCGCATCGGGCCGTTCCTAGCACAGCCGCCGCCGCCGGGCTCAAGCGCGACGGTTCAGGCGCCCGGTCGGATTCAGGCCGCCCGCAACTCGTCCGTCAGGAAGGCCCGGACCTCCGCCGCGTCGATGCCGGGGGCGATGAAGCTCTGGCCGATCCCGCGGGCGAGGATGAAGGTCAGGGCGCCGTCCCGCACCTTCTTGTCCTGGGCCATGGCCTCCACCAGGGCGTCGGCATCGCCGCAGCCGCCGGGGACCGCCCGAAGGGTGGTGGGCAGGCCCGCCAGCGCGAGGTGGTTGGCCACCCGGCCGGCATCCTGGCCCGGGCACAGGCCGAGCCGGGCCGAGAACCGGAAGGCGAGCGCGAGGCCGATCGCCACCCCCTCGCCGTGGACGAGGCGCTGCGAATCGTAGGAGGTCAGGCGCTCCAGGGCGTGGCCGAAAGTGTGGCCGAGATTGAGCAGCGCCCGCTCCCCGTCCTCGCGCTCGTCGCGCACCACCACGTTGGCCTTGGCGCGGCAGCAGATCGCCACCGCCTCGTCGCGGGCCGGGCCGCCGGAGAAAATGCCGTCCCAGTTCGCCTCGCACCAGTCGAAGAAGCCGGCATCATTGATGAGGCCGTATTTCGCCACCTCGGCATAGCCCGCCCGCATCTCGCGCTCCGACAGGGTGTCGAGGGTGGCGGTGTCGGCCAGCACCAGGCGCGGCTGGTGGAAGGCGCCGATGAGGTTTTTGCCGAGCGGCGAATTGATGCCGGTCTTGCCGCCCACCGAGGAATCCACCTGGGCCAGCAGGGAGGTGGGCGCCTGGACGAAGCGGACGCCCCGCCGCAGGGTGGCGGCGGCGAAGCCCGCCAGATCGCCGACCACGCCGCCGCCCAGCGCCACCACGAGGTCGCCGCGCTCGACCCGGTGGACGAGGAGGCCGTCGCAGACCTGCGCGTAGGTGGCGTAGCATTTCGAGGCTTCGCCGGGCGCCACCACCACGAGGCCCGAGCGCAGGCCGGCCGCCTCCAGGCTGGTACGCATGCGCTCCCCGTAGAGCGCGGCCACGTTGGCATCGGTGACGATCACGGCGGCCTTGGCCTTCAGGGCCGCCACGCGGGTGCCGGCCTCGTCGAGGAGGTTGCGGCCGATCAGGATGTCGTAGGCGCGCCCCTGGTCGAGGGGAACGGTCACGGCGAGGGGCGTGGTCACTGTGCGGCGATCCCGTGTGAACCGTTGAGATAGGCGTCGAGGGCTTCCATCACGTCCTGCACCACGCGGTCATGGGTGACGTCGCGGGATTGCACCACCACGTCGGCGGCGGCGTAGACCGGATGGCGCAGCTCCATGAGCTGGCGCAGGGTCTCCTCCGGGTCCTCGGTCTGGAGCAGGGGGCGGCCGCCGCGCTTGCGCACGCGCCGCATCAGCACGTCGAGTTCCGCCCGGAGCCAGACCGAGACGCCGCCCTGGGCGATGCTCTCGCGCGTCGTCCCCCGCATGAAGGCGCCCCCGCCGGTGGCCAGAACCAGTGGCCCCTCGCGCAGGACCCGGGCGATCACCCGCTCCTCCACGTCGCGAAAGCTCGGCTCGCCGTAGATCGCGAAAATGTCCGGGATGGTGAGCTTGGCCGCCGCCTCGATCTCGATGTCGGCATCCTTGAACATCAGCCCGAGGCGGCTGGCGAGCCGCCGGCCCACGGTGCTCTTACCGGCGCCCATCAGGCCGACGAGCACGATCGACCGCGTGCCCAGCGCACGGCGCAGGCGCAGTTCGATCGGTTCACCGGTGGGGTCGCCATCGGGCCTGTCGCCCGGGGGCTGGGTCTCGGTCATCATGGGCATCTTCGCATCGTTGGGCGGTCTTAGCGCGTTTTCCGGTGCGGGCGAAGCCGGGCCGGGCCGCCGATTCGGGCGAGCCACCCGGGGATTGCGCCGGGCGCTGTGGCCCGGAAGTCATTGCCTTCCGGCCCGCCCCATGATGCAACCCGACGGGGGGCTGCCGAGACGTTCGCCCGGCTCCGTGGGTTTTTCGATCCCGGGCCTATTCCTCTCCGCCGCACGATCGAGGTTCGACCGAGTGCCGACCCTGTTCCGTTTCATCGCCACCCTCGCCATCCTGGGCGGGCTCGCCTTCGCGGGCCTCTTCGCCCTGGCGACCTTCGTGGTGCCGACCCCGCGCGAGATGAGCGTGATGATCCCGGCCTCGAAGCTGCAGCCGCCCAACCGGTGAGCGGGGCAGCCGCGACGCCCCCGGATCAGGCGGGGCTGATCCGCGACTATCTCGACATGCTCGCCGCCGAGCGGGGGGCCGCCGCCAACACGCTGGCGGCCTATCGCCGCGACCTCGCCGACTACCTCGACTACCTGACCGGGGCGGGGCACGATCCCCTCACCGTCGAGACCGCGTCGCTGCGAGCCTACATGGCCGGGCTCGAGACGCGGGGCCTCTCGGCGGCCTCGGCGGCGCGGCGCCTGTCCTGCCTGCGCGGCTTCCACCGCTTCCTCTATGCGGAGGGTTTCGCGGCGGGCGATCCCAGCGCGTCGCTCGCGGGTCCGCGTCGGGCGCAGACGCTGCCCAAGGTCCTGTCGGTGGCGGAGGTGGACGGGTTGCTCGCCGCCGCCCGCGCCCCGGCGGATGCGCAGGGAATCCTGCCCGCCCGCGCCCAGCGGATGCTGTGCCTGATCGAGCTTCTCTACGCCACGGGCCTGCGCGTCTCCGAGCTGATCGCCCTGCCACGGGCGGCGGCCTCCACGAAGGAGCGCTACCTCGTGGTCAAGGGCAAGGGCGGGCGCGAGCGGCTGGTGCCGCTCACCGACGTGGCGCGGGCGGCCATGCGCGACCACCTCGCCCACCTGCCCGTGGACGGCCCCTGGCTGTTTCCCGCGGACAGCGAGAGCGGCCACCTCACACGCCAGGCCTTCGCCCGCGACCTGAAGCTCGTGGCGGAGGGCGCCGGCATCCGCGCCGACCGGATCAGCCCGCACGTGCTGCGCCACGCCTTCGCCAGCCATCTCCTGCAGAACGGGGCGGACCTGCGCATCGTGCAGGAGCTGCTCG